>JAZPYP010000080.1:0-38657 GCA_045544255.1 Eubacteriales bacterium
TTCGGGATCATAGATGGCATACTGCATTCCGTAGTTGCCAACAATATCGCTGGGATAATGATTCATCTGCTCAAAGGTGCGGTTGCAAAGGCCTGCACCCGCCATGATCAACTTATATTTTTTGCCGAGCTGATCCAGCATATCGGCAGTCTCTGCAGAAAGCTTGGATTTATGCTGGGTAAGGGTACCATCAAGATCAAATGCTACTACTTTAATATCGCTCATTTTTTAAGGTTCCTTTCATTGACATTTTGTTTCTCTTTTTTTATAATAACATTATGATCGAAATCGGTCAATAGTTGGCTAAAATTTCGATAAACGATCATTTTCGATCAAGGAGGGCTTTATGTTTAAATCAGAGCGGCAGGAGCGCATTATTGCTCTTTTAAAGGAGCGGGAATATATGGGCGTTGGAGAGCTGGGGCGGCTGCTTTATGCCAGCGAGCCGACCATTCGGCGGGATCTTTCGGCGCTGGAGCAAGAAGGGTTGATTCGCCGCAGCCACGGCGGCGCCATCTTAGTGCGGGATGAGATCACCCGCCCCCTTGCCTTTCGCCGCGAACTGATGCAAAAAGAAAAGCGCCAAATTGCGCGGCAAGCCGCCCGGCTGATCCCCGATGGCTCGGTGATCTTCATTGATGGCTCCACCACTGCCTGCCATCTGATCCCCCTGCTGCGGGGGCGAGAGGTTTTGGTGATTACCAATGGCCTTGCGGCCTTGGATCTTTTGCAGGAGATGAAAATTCCGGCCAAATGCATCGGCGGCGATCTGATTCATAGCTCCATGTGCTTTGCGGGGCGCGCGGCGGAAGAATATCTGGAAACCCTGCATGCCGATTTTCTTTTCTTCTCTGTATCCAGCCTCAATGAGCAGGGCGAGATCACCGATTATTCCGAAGAAGAAACCCATCTGCGCCGCGCTATGCTGAAGCGGGCGGCAAAGCGAATTCTTTTATTAGACCATTCAAAATTTCAGAAAACAGCCACCTTTCGCCTCTGCTCTTTAAAAGAGCTTGACGGAATCATCACCGACCTTCCCAAAATCCCCACCTGCCCCGATTCCTGCCAATGGATTAAAGTTTAAGAAAGAAGGAGCGAAAGCTACACAGGGGACGGGGGTGTGTGTAAAAAATACACACACCCCCGGCCCCTATATCATGTCAAAGCAGTGTGGGCCCCTTTGCAAAAGTGTCGTTTTACCGTTTAGATTTAAGGTTGCATCACAGGGGACCGTAATATAAAGCATGCTGTTTTTTCTCTCAACGGATATATCCTTGTGAGTCGCCTTAAAGTTTCCAATATCTTCCGAAAGCAATGGTGCGATCACAAGCCCCTGTTCCTCGAGCCGTATCCCTCCTATGTATTTATAAAGCCAATGATCGACTTCGCTGAACATATGATGATTATTGGAGGCGGTCATACACCATGTGGAGCAAAAGGTAGTGGCTCCTTGGTTGATCCAATAGGCATAGCTTGGCATTTCGGGATTTACGACCGCTCGATAAAGCACGTCATTGTAGCCGTTTTCTGCCAAAGCTGTGAATATATATTTGGTTCCCAATATGCCACAGTCTATATGGTAGCTATCAGCAATAACGAGCCTTGCCAGTTCTGCTGCATATTCCGAAACCTCTTCAGCCTCTAAAAGCCCTTGAAATATGGCGCAGGCATAAAAGGTTTTATATTTTTTCAGCGTATCATCGCTCATAAAGTTTCTGCGCCAGGAATCCTTTACTTTTCGTGCGGTCTTCTCCCATTTTGCGTTGTCTTTGCCGATTGCCCTTGCCATTTTTGCCATGGCAACGCAATCGGCATAAAAATATGCTGTATCGGTTACCTTTGCGGGGCACACATTGTTTTTATCAAAAGCAGCCCAGTCCCCCAAACCGAAATCAGCAATATAGTCCTCTGACATACGCTCAAAATAGTCCATATAGACTTCAAAGCGATCCCATAATTCCGCTATTGCAGAAAAATCTCCGGTATTTCTGTAAAGATACCACGGGATCAGGATAAACGCACTATCCCATGCAGGGCCACTCCCCCAATTATAACCCCAATTCGAGGTAGGAACAATACCGGGAAGCTGCCCGTTTGGGCGCTGACAGTCCTTCATATCTCTGAGCCATTTCTTATAGGCCTCTATCATGTCGAAATTCATCAGCGACTGCTCTGCAGACAGAAGAGAATCTCCTGTCCAGCCGTTTTGCTCTCGATGGGGGCAATCGGTGGGAATTCCCATATAATTTGATAAAGTTGACTGCACCGATGCCTTGTGAATTTTATTGAGCATTTCATTATCACAAGCAAAGGTTCCAATGGTTTTTAGATCGGTATGGATAAACTCTGCCGTTATCTCAAAATTTTTCGGGGCGTTTTCAACCCTTACATATCGGAATCCGTAATAAACAAAATCCGAAGCATATTCGTCATAGTTTCCGCTGCAAATGACCCTTTCTTCATGCTTTAAGGGCGTATTCTCTTTTTCAAGAAACTTATTGATATGCCGGGCATCGATCTCCCCCTTTTGATCTATAAGCTCTGCATATTTGAGCACGACCTCTTGCCCTGCCGCGCCCATCAGTTTTATTCTTACCCGCCCGCTCATATTGATGCCGAAATCATAAACGCCGTTATTATAAGCAACGGGAGAAAAGATCTCGCACACTCTGCACGGGGGCATTTTCATAGGCTCGAGTATGCCTCCCGGTTCGTGAGTTTTCTGGGCAAAGGCCCAATCGCTATCCTCATAATTTACCGTATCACAACCGTTTTTTACCAATCTTGCATCATAGACAGCACCGACTCTCGACATATTATAGAGATAGGCTCCGTCGGTCGTTTTCCATGTTTCGTCTGTTTCCAAAGAAAACTGCTCTTCGCCTTCGGTGGTTACGATTAGTTTTACAGCCAATTTAGGTTTCGCTCTCCAGCTCTGGGCGAAATCATGCCAGGTTGTCATAGCATTATTATACATTCCGTTGCCCACATGAACGCAGATTGCATTTTTGCCCTGCTTGAGCAACGCTGTTACATCATAGCTTTGGTATAAAACTCTCGTATCGTATTTAGTAAAAGGAGTGGAATATACATCCGCGGTTACAGAATAGCCGTTTATTTTACATACGCCAAGCCCTAAGGCGCATATGTGCAAAAATGCTTTCTTCGGCGCGCCCGTAATATCAAATACCTTTCTGAAATAATAACTTCCCTCATGTTTTTTCGGTGAAGAGATCCACGAAACATTATTGAGCATCGATTCTCATTTCTCCTCTATTGTTTTTTCCCTCATTTGCTTTGGTGTGCAATGATACTTTTTCTTAAAATCCCGCAAAAAGGTGGTGATGGAATTATATCCGCAAGCCATGCAGATATCTAAAATCTTCAATTCCGACTGGCACACTAACTTTTTTGCATAATCCATCCGTATTTCCACAAGATACTCCCGCGCCCCGATTCCCATACGCTTTTTGAAATATCGGGAAAAATATTCGCTGTTCATATAAAAGGCTTCCGCTATTTTACGGATCGATAGGGAATCCTGAAAATTATTTTGTATGAAAATGATAATGTCGTTGATTCTGTTATCGTTGTTACGAGGAAGGTTTTTTTGATGGATTTGAAGTTTTCTGAAAAATAAAAGGCAGAGCGTTGTGAGGGTGTTTTTGATAATATCCGATCGGTAAGGATCGGTTGTATTGCCCTCCTCTAAAAGGATCCGACACAAGCGCTCGATTTTCTCAAATTCCTCTTCATCAAAATAAACGATCAGATCCTCTGTGCAATTTAATATAACAGAGTTGATCTCCTTTGAAAGATAGGTTGTGGGAATTTGTATCAAATAAAGTCCGCAAGTATCCTCAAAGGAAAATTCATGGATATCTGTCAGCTTCATGAAATGCATTTCCCCTTTTTGGATCGGATAAGAAACCCCGTTGATCTTATGGGTTCCGCTTCCCGAAACCAAAAATTCGATCTCCAGAAAACGATGCCAATGCTTTTCGATCCGCTCATTGGTATGTTCTCTGTATTTGATACTTATGTCATCTCTGCGTTCATAAAGCGTAATTGTATCCGACATTTGCTCCATTCCTTCCTCGCAACACTTTTCTTCATTATGCCTCTGAATGCCGATTTGTGCAATAAATAATTCTTAAAAAATCTGTTTTTGAACATAAGATATCTGTGTGTGCAATGAATTTTCCTACGATTTTTTATACAATACAAGAAGAGTATTTTTTCAAAAGGAGAAGTTTATATGCTTCGACAAGAACTAAACGGAAGATGGCACATGCAAGGTGGTAGCTTCGAATGCGATGGCACCATTCCCGGCTCGGTCTATTCCTTTCTGCTTGAAAATAAATTGGTTGAAGATCCTTTTTATCGGGAAAACGAATTGAAAGCGCTTAAAATTTTAAATAATACCTTCACCTTTTCGCGCAGATTTTCCTTTCAGAAAGCATCTGCGCCTGTTTTGCTCCGATGCGAAGGGTTGGATACCCTTTGCGATATTTATCTGAACGGCAAGCATATTGCCTATACCGATAATATGCATCGCACCTTTGAATTTGATGTTTCAGAGTTTTTGATCGATGGTGAAAATGAAATCAAAATCATTTTTCATCCCATTGATCCCTATATCAAGGAAAAGCATGCGGCCCATCCCGTGCCCGCGGCGAGAAGCCCTCTTCACGGCTTCAGCCATATCCGTAAAGCCCACTGCATGATGGGCTGGGATTGGGGCCCGCGAATTCCCGATATCGGCATTTGGAGAGATATTTACCTGCTCACCTGCGACAGCGCTCGGATTTTGGATTTTCATATCACGCAACGGCATGAGGGAGGAAGAGTCTATATCACCCCTGCCGTTCAACTGAGCGACGATACTCTTTTAAATAATCTGCGCATTACCGCAACCGCACCGAGCGGAGAAAAATTTTCCCTTTGCGCAAATGAAGAAAATGAAATTGAAAATCCTTTGCTTTGGTGGCCTGCCGGAATGGGAGAGCAACCGCTCTATACCATTATTGCAGAACTGATGGAAGGCGAAAAGATCGCAGATTCTTGCAAAAAACGAATCGGTCTGCGTACCATGAAGCTGATTCGAGAGCGTGATCGCTATGGAGAGAGCTTTTGCCATGAGGTCAACGGCATCCGCTTCTTTGCCCGCGGCGCCGATTATATCCCCATGGACAGCATCCTCTCTCGCATTACGAAAGAGCGCATTTATTGGATGATCAAGCAATGCCGCGATTGCAATTTCAATGCCATTCGGGTATGGGGCGGCGGCTATTATCCCGAAGATGATTTTATGGATGCCTGCGATGAGGCGGGCCTGGTCATCTTTATGGACATGATGTTTGCCTGCACCCTTTATTGGGCGGATCAACCGCTTCTTGCCAATATTGAAGCCGAGATCAAGGATAACCTCACTCGCCTGCGCCATCATGCCTCTTTGGCGGTGATCAGCGGAAATAATGAGGGCGAGAGCAATTTTGAGACCTGCGAGGATCAAACGCTGCGAGAGATGTATTATTCCATTTTCGAAGAGCTGATTCCTCAAGCAATCGATCGCCTTTGCCCCTATATCCCTTATATTCCCTCCTCCCCCACCACCTGCGATCATTTTATCGATCCGCAAAATGAGGGCTATGGAGATTGCCATTATTGGGATGTTTGGCATAAGGATAAGCCATTCACCGAATTTCGCAACCACCTCTTCCGCTATTTGAGCGAATTTGGCTTCCAATCCTTTCCTTGTAAAAAAACAGTTGATGCCTTCACCGAAGAAAAAGATCGAAATATCTTCAGCCGTGTAATGGAGCGGCATCAGCGCAATACCAGTGCCAACGGAAAGATTTTAAAATACCTTTCCGATACCTTCCTCTACCCCGCAGATTTCGGTACTCTTCTATATGCCTCTCAACTTTTGCAGGTAGAAGCCATCCGCTACGGAGTGGAGCATTTTCGGCGCCATCGGGGGCGCTGCATGGGCACCCTTTATTGGCAGCTCAACGATATTTGGCCGGTTGCCTCCTGGGCAAGCATCGATTATTACGGTCGATATAAAGCATTGCAATATGCCGCCAAGCGGTTTTATGATCCCATTCTTCTTTCCTGCAAAGAGATCGGCGAAAAGGATACTCGCCCCTCTATCATTATGGAAGAAGGGGAATATCCCTTCGAAACCAAAGCGACCCTCTGCATTACCAATGATCGCTTAGAAGAAATCAATGCAACGGTTTGCTGGGCTTTGCGCCATTGCGACGGCAGAATTTTAAAAGAGGGGCAAGAAGAAATAAAGGTTGCGCCCCTTTCGGTGCTTTGGCTGAAGGAGATGGATTTTGAAAAAACGGATGTGGAGCATCATTATCTCAGCTATGAATTGCAGATAAACGGCAAAACCCATTCCTGCGGAACGGTGCTCTTTACCGCGCCCAAGCATTTCGAATTTCAAGATCCCCATCTGCGCCATGAGATCGAGGGCGATACCATCACCATCTATGCTGATGCCTATGCCCGCTCAGTAGAGATCGATTCTCCCGATTCCGATTTTATTTTAAGCGATAACTATTTTGATATGAATGGCGGGAGCAAAACTGTGAAAATTTTAGAGGGCACCCCGAAAACCATCGCCCTTCGCTCGGTTTACGATATTCGATAGGAGGAGAGCCATGAAAGAAATCGTTAAAAAATTAAAAGCAGCAAAAGAATATACCATCTTTGTGGTAGGCGATAGTATAACAGAAGGCGCAAGAGCCACCGACGATGACCATACTTATACAGCTGCTTTTGCAAGAGGGATCGCCGAGCAGTTCCCTGCCCGCACCATCCTGCGCTATGACGGCAAGCGCTTCGATCATCCCGATGCAGAAAAAATGAATCTTCAAGCCTTTGAAGGTCCCTATCGAGTGCAGAGCGGCGAGGAAGGAACTATCACAATCGTGCGCAATGGTCTTGGGGGAAATACCGCCAAAAGATTACTCAAGCGAAAAAACGATTATATTGGCAAAGAATTTGACGGGCGCACCGCCGATCTCTATATCCTGATGCTGGGCATCAACGATTCCATCCAGACCAATCCCGAAAAATATGCCGAACCGCAAGTATTCTATGAGGATTTAGAAAATTTGCTCAAGGCGCTGAGAGAGGGAAATCCAAAAGCAGATCTCATCTTTATGACCCCCACCTATAATGACTATGGCCGAGAGCCGATCAGCTCTGTTTCGCCCTATGCAGAAGAAATGCGCAGGTTTTGCCAAAAGCATCAGATTCCCTTGGTGGATCAGCATCGCTTATGGATGGATCACCTGCAGATCGGCGCGATCAATGATGGGCAGGGCGATTGGCTGACCGGTCAAAAAGGAGACCACTGCCATCCCAGCGATAAAGGGCATCAGGCGATCGCCGATGAACTGCTCCGCTGCTTATTTTCTCTTTGAAAGAAGGTTATTTCATGAAATTGCATACCCTTGGCACCAGCCATGGTGCCACTGAGCCCCATAAAGCCTGCTCTGTTAATCTTTTGGAGGTAAACGGGGCTTATTATCTCTTTGATTGCGGCGGCAATGCCGAAGGGAAAATCACAGATCTGGGCATTGCATTTGATGCGATCCGCGCTGTTTTTATCAGCCATATGCATGAGGACCATATCGGCACTTTATCTGCTATTGTGAAGCGTTTTTTGGTCTATAATAAATCCGAAAACATTTTGGATCTTCATCTGCCGGAGCAAGCAGGGATCGAAGCCTTTAAGGGCTGGATCAGCGCCTTGCATTTAGATGCTTCTTCCTCAAAAACACGCTATCATTTAGCAAAAGAAGGGGTTATTTATTCCGATGAAAACATTACCGTTACCGCCATCCCAACCAAGCATCTGATGAACGGAAAATTTCCAAGCTTTTCCTATATGGTAGAGACCGCCGATAAAAGATTTCTCTATACCGGTGATTTGAATTATACCTTTTGCGATTATCCATCCACTGTTTTTGAGCAGCAATTCGATCTGATTCTATGCGAATTGGTGCATTTCAAGCCTGAGCTGCATCTTGAGCAAATCATCCAAAGCAAAACCCAAAAAATGGTCTTTACTCATGCTGCGCCCACCAAAGCCACCCGCGTTCTCGGTATGCAAAATCAATTTCCTTTTCCTATAGACCTTGCAGAGGATGGGAAAATTTACGAAATATAATCTAAAAGGGCCATGAAAAAACTTTCGTTTTTTCATGGCCCCTTATTTATTATAGGGTGGAAATTGCTTTTTTCAAAATCTCAACGCTTCTTGCGGCGGCCTTTTTGGCAAAGGTGGGGTAATCCATTGTTGCATCCCCTTCATCTCCATCAGAGATGGCTCGAAGAACCGCAAAAGGCACCTCATTCACATAGCAAACATGGCCGATGGAGCCGCCTTCCATCTCGCAGCAGATGGCACCGAAGAGAGAGCGGATCCGATCCCTTTGGGCATCTTCTGCAATAAACTGATCCCCCGAGGCGATAATGCCTCGCTCGGTATGGATCGAAAGCGCTTCTGCCGCCCGCTCCATAGCGGCGGCCATTTTTTTATCGGCAGAGAGCACCACCTGATTGATCCCCGAAAGAAGCCCCGGAGGATCCCCCAAGGGAGAGGTATCCATATCATGCTGGACCACTCCTTCCGCAATCGCCACATCTAAAATATGAAGATTTTTGGAAAGCGCGCCGGCGACGCCGGTATTAATGATCATTTTCGGCTGAAATTGCAAGATCATCGCTTGGGCGCAGAGAGCGGCAAAAACCTTGCCCACGCCGCAAGTTGCCACAACAACCTCTCTTCCCTGCCATTCCCCCTTCACAAAGCGGATGCCGCTGATCAGGGTTTCTTCTTTATTTTTCATCTCTGCAATAATTGCATCTGTTTCAAGCGCCATAGCGCCGATAATTCCGATCATTAAAACAGCTCCTTTATCTCAAGTTCATCCAAAAGTTCAAGGCCGTATTTTTCAGCGATTCCCTGCAGAATGGCGATCTCCGCTTCATCGCAAATAGCGGAAGGCCGATGGGCATCCATGCCGATCACCGCCTTGCATCCTTCTTGCCCCGCGATCTTCCAGAAGGGATCGGCAGGATAATGGCTTTTAGCGCGAAGGCCTTGGCCATTGATCTCTAAAGGAAGATCGCATTCCTTGGCGGCGCGGCAAAGGCGCCGCATCTCTTTTTTATAAAAGCGGCGGCTGCCCTTAAAATTAGCCACATCCGGATGGGCCACATAGAGAAACTTCCCTGTATGAAAAGCTTCGATCATATTATCCACCCAACGAGTCAACCGTTCCTTTTCCTTAAAGGGCTTGCCGGAGGCAGGGAATCTGCTTTCGGGATGAAAATGCTGCCCAAGGATCAGATATTCCACCTTGCCGCTCTTTTTCAACTCTTCCATCAGCGCCCAAAACCGCCCCGGCAGATATTCCACTTCAAGGCCGATCTTCAGCTCAATGCGGTCTCCATAGATTTTCCGCAGATGCTCGATGGTTTCGATATATTGGGGAAGCTGCTCCATCGGCATCCGCACATTCGGCCAAGGGGCCACCCCCGGAAAGGGGGCATGGTCGGAAAAGCCTAATACTTTAAGGCCGCCTGCAATGGCCCGCTCCACATATTCCCACTCGCAGCCAAAGGCATGATGGCAGCGGTGGGTATGGGTATGATAATTGGCAATCATTTTTTAAAACCTTCTTTTAATTTTTTCTTATTATAGCATAAGCAAAAAGACTTGGCAAGGCTTGCCAAGTCTTTTTAATGCTATTTCAGATCCAGCGCTTTATATTTCGTAAGCCATCTGCCCCTTAGGTAGCGAGCCCCAAACATAACGGCGCGGAAAAACCAATCGGAAAACATTCCCAGCCAAACACCGAGGACACCAAGCCCCAGATATTTTGCAAAGAAGAAGGCACCACCCACACGGAAGATCCACATGGAGACCATCGAAACGATCATTGTATGGGTAACATCGCTTGCCGCACGGAATGCATTGGTAAGGGCAAAAGCAGTGGGATGCAGGATCATAGCGCAAAGGTTATGAAGCAGAATCAGGCAAATAGCAATGGCGGATGCTTCCTCCGAGAGGGAAAACAGCCCAACCAACGGCCTTGCCAGAAGGATCAGAATGCCTGCCACAAAAAACATCATCACATAAACAGTGCCTACCAATCGGCGGGTATAGATTTTTGCCTGCTCCCGATCTCCTGCACCGATGCACCGCCCCACAACAGTAGTCATGGCAGGGCCAACCGATTGGCCGCAGATATAAACCATAGAGGTAAGAGTATTCGCGGCCGCATTAGCGGCGATAGAAACGGTTCCAAAGGTGGAGATCAGGCTTTGGGTGATCACCTTTCCAAGCTGGAAAACGCTATTTTCAAAGGCATTGGGAAGGCCAATGCCGAGAATTCTTTTAATAATGATGAAATCCGGTTTATAGCGCCAGAGATCCTTAATATAAACAAGGGTTTTCTTATGAAATACCAAAGCAAGGGTAATGGCCGCGCCGATAAAGCGAGCGAAAAGAGTGGCGATAGCGGCGCCTTTGGCGCCCATCCCGTAGCCAAAGATCAAAAAGGCATTACCGCCGATATTCAAGAGATTAACCAGCAGGGTTACATACATCGATACCGAAGAATTACCATGAACCCGATAATAGGCTCCCACCGCATTGCGAAGCGCCAAAAAGGGGAATGAAAGGGCGGTAAAGAGAGCATAATCCAAAGCATGCTTCATAATCCCATCGGAAACCGCGCCAAAGATCAGCCCCAATAGGCCTTTTCGGAAAATCACCATAACAGCGGTAAAAAGCACACCTGCGATGCAGGAAGCCCAGATCAACTGCTTGGCAATAGACTGCACATTTTTGGTTTTCCCTGCCCCAATCACTTGGGATAAAACAATCGCGCCGCCGGTGGAGAGAGCACCAAGAAAATAGAGGATCAGCAAATTGACCGAATCCACCAAGGAAACGCCGGAAACCGCCTCTTCCCCTGCTTGCGCTACCATCATGGTATCGGCCATACCCACCACAACGCTAAAAACGCTCTCAATAAAGAGCGGAACGATCAGCTTCACAAGATCTTTTTTTGAAAACAGCACGGTTTTCACCCCATTTCGCCGCCATTATATCACCAATACAATAAAAAGTACATGTTTTATTAATAAATAAACTTGCGCAAAAGATAGATTTATGATATATTAATCTCAGGTGATAAATAATGGAGATTATAATTAATTTTAGTGGATCGGAAGAAGGCATGACCTATCCCCTTCATTCTCATGATTGCTATGAGATCAACTATTATACCGAAGGAGAAGGGGTCTTGAAGACGGCCTTTGGCGAGCTTCCCTTTTCCCCCGGAAGCATTGCGGTGATCCCCCCCGGCTTCCCCCATGGTTCTTCATCAAAAGCAGGATTTCACTTATTTGCCACTCGAGCGGATTTCAGCAATCTCTTCAATCTGACCGAGGCGGTGATGATTCGGGATAATGAAGAGCGGGAGGCGGAAAGCCTGGTGCGGATGCTCTTCCGCAACCGCATAAAACCCGGAGATTATCTGACCATGCTGGCGGAAACCTATGCGACTTTTGTGCTCCAAAATATGGAGCCGGAGGATGGGCTGACCCGAATGGTGCGCAAGGTGGCCAAAGGGCTTGCCGACGAATTCCATCGCCCCGAGCTCTCCCCTGCCGCCCTATTGAGAGAAAGCGGCTATTCGGAGGATTATCTGCGGGCCCATTTCAAAAAGGTGCTGGGCAAGACCCCCGGAGATTATCTCACAGAGTTGCGGGTTGAACACGCGAAATATCTGATCCATATCTACCGCGATACCATGCCGCTGATGGAGATCGCTGAGCGCTGCGGTTTTGAAAATTACCCCTATTTCTCTCATAAATTTAAAGTCCTAACAGGCCAATCCCCCCGCACTTATAAAAAAGAGCTTTGAGCCATAAGGCTCAAAGCTCTTTTTTGTTTTATTCTTTATTCTCCTCGGCAGGCTCTGCCACGTGCGCAGCATTGGCTACGCTTTCGGCGGCTTCTTCCGCTTTCGGCTCCTGTGCAGGAGCCTCCTCCAAAACAGGAGCCTCGAAAAGCGCCGCAAATTCCTCGCCGGTAAGGCGATCCTTTTCCAAAAGGGCTTCTGCGGTTGCTCTCACTTCCGCTTCATGCTCCCGAAGGATCTCTTCGGCTTTTGCATAGGCTTCATCGATGATGGCCTTAATCTCATCATCGATCTTAGCCGCTACCGATTCGGAATAATCCCGCTGGGTTGCAAAATCGCGCCCCAAAAATACTTCGTTGCTCTCGCTCCCATAAAGAATGGGGCCGATTTTATCGCTCATGCCATATTTGGTAACCATCTGGCGGGCAATACCGGAAGCACGCTGAATATCATTGGAGGCACCGGTGGAAATATCATCAAGATAAAGCTTTTCGCTCACCCGACCGCCAAGGAGGCTGACAATCTCTTCAAACATCACATTTTTAGTGGCATAAGAGAGATCCTCTTGGGGCAGATGCAGGGTATAGCCGCCGGCTCCGCCACGGGGCACGATAGAGATCTCATGCACCGGATCGGCTGTTTCCAAAAATCTGGCAACCACTGCATGGCCTGCTTCATGGAAGGCGGTAAGCTTGCGCTCTTTTTCCACAATTTTGCGGCTCTTCTTTTCGGGGCCAACCACCACCTTCATGATGGATTCCTCGATCTCGGTCTGCCCGATTTTTTCTTTATTGCGGCGGGCAGCCAGAAGGGCGGCTTCGTTCAAAAGATTTTCAATATCGGCGCCGGTAAAGCCAATGGTGCCTTTGGCAACATTTTCAAAATTAACATCTTCCTCGAATTTCTTGCCGCGGGCATGAACCTTCAAAATCTCTTCTCTGCCCTTTTGATCGGGATGCCCCACATAGACCTGCCGATCGAAGCGGCCGGGGCGCAGAAGGGCGGGATCCAGAATATCGGCTCTATTGGTGGCGGCGATCACAATGATCCCCGCATTCGCCCCAAAGCCATCCATCTCTACCAATAATTGGTTAAGAGTCTGCTCCCTTTCATCATGGCCGCCGCCAAGGCCTGCGCCTCTTCTTCGGCCTACTGCATCGATCTCATCAATAAAGATAATGCAGGGATTATTCTTCTTTGCTTCATCGAAAAGATCGCGCACGCGGGAAGCACCCACGCCCACATATAATTCCACAAAATCCGAACCGGAGATAGAGAAGAACGGAACACCCGCCTCCCCTGCCACAGCCTTGGCCAAAAGGGTTTTACCGGTGCCCGGAGGGCCCACCAGCAATACTCCCTTGGGGATTCTTGCCCCAAGATCCAAATATTTGCGAGGTGCTTTCAGAAAATCAACGATCTCTTCCAATTCTGCCTTTTCTTCATCGGCTCCCGCCACATCCAAAAATGTCTTTTTCTCTTTTTGATCTGCGCCGGTTTTAACTCTGGCGCGGGCAAACCCGCCGGGGCCCCCCTTGCCGCCACCCATCTGACGAGAGGTATAAACAAAGAAGGCCACCATTCCGCCGAGCAGCAAAAGAGGAAAGAGATAGCTCACCCACCATGGAATGGTGAAGCCTTGCTCGAAATCATAGGATTTGATGATTCCTGCTTTTTGCTGCTCCAGCACCATGGGCATGATGCTTTCTTCAAAAAGGCCGAGGCTTAAAAGCTCATGGACCACCTTTTTTCCGTCCTTCAGCTCGCAGGTCAGCTTTGCTCCTTCCAGCTCAAAGGCGGTAACCTGCTGCTTATTGAAATAATCAACCAGCTCACCATAGGAAACCTTTTTGATCTCGGCTCCCTTATTCAGCATGGAGAAGGCAATAAAGACCGCCACCGCCATCAGCGTAATATAGATCCAACCGCGGATCCCACCAGACTTTCTCATCTTCAAAACTCAATATACTCCTTTAAAAATTAACCGCCGTAAACTTCTTCCTTCAATACACCTACAAACGGAAGATTACGGTATTTTTCTGCATAATCCAAGCCATAGCCGACAATGAAGGCATCGGGGATCACAAACCCAACATATTTTGCATCCACTTCCACCTTGCGGCGGGAAGGTTTAGAAAAGAGGGTGCAGATAGAAATGGAAGCAGGATTGCGCTGCTCCAGCATCCCGATCAGATTATGAAGGGTAACGCCGCTATCCAGAATATCCTCCACAATCAATACATCCTTGCCCTTGATATCCACATCCAGATCCTTCAAGATCTTAACGCTGCCCTTGGTTTCGGTGCCGGCGCCATAGCTGGATACATTCATAAAATCGATTTGAGCAGGAAGATCCACTTCTCTCATCAGATCGGCCATCACCATGATGCTTCCCTTCAGGATCGAAACCATCAGCAGATCCTTGCCGGCATAATCTTTGGTGATTTGAGCGCCCATCTCTTGGATTTTTGCCTTCAGTTGCTCTTCGGTGCAAAGCACCTCTTTAATATCATTCTCATAAAACATCGCTTTATTTTCCCTCTTCTTTAATTTCTATGCAAAAAGCGCGCTTTGTGCTCCCATCGCAGGCAGCAGACCGATCCGCGCCATAATGCTCCACCCATAGAATGCGGCCGCTTCGCTCCGCCAGAATCCATAAAGAATCCCTTCTGCTGCGCCCCATTCGATCATTTTTTAATCGCTTTTGCAGCCGAGAAGTGCTCCTCTCGCCGCCAACAGGCTGAAAAAGATCCCCCTCTCGGCGGTGGCGAAGCACCAGATCTTCGCCTATTTTATCACAATCAATGGAAAAATGTGTAAACGGAGTGTTAATTTCCCAAGTACAAAGAGAAAATTCCCTTCCGCCATAGCAAACCGGTTGATTGGGCCGAATAGAAAGTTCCACCGCCTCTTCCTGACCGATAAAGCGGCAATGCCCATATTCCAGCGCAAAATAGCGCTCCTCCCCGATCTGCACGCGGCCGCAGCCCTGCTCCTTCGAAAGCAGGCGGCAAATCTGATCAAAATGCACCCGCAAAAGGGCCTCGCCGTTCATGCGGTCCAATACCCTTTTAAGCACTGCCGCAGGCAGAGCCGCAAGATCCTCTTGCCGATCGGTCTGAATGGAATCCGCCCATTTTTGCAAGGCCTGATGCTCCTCTTTTAAATGCTTCATGGAGGCGGCAAGGCCTTTGCGGAAATTCCCTTCTTCTCTGCTATCAAGCCGCGGCAAAATTTCGCGGCGCAAAAAATTGCGCAGGTAGCTTTCATCCTCATTGGTTTCATCTTCGCAATAGGAAAGCCCTTCTGCTTTGGCATAGGCGCGCAGTTCTTCTTTGGAAAAAGGCAATAAGGGGCGAATAAGATTCCCTCTTCGCTCCGGAATTCCAATCAGCCCTGCGCTTCCGCTTCCCCGATAGAGATTGATGAAAAAGGTTTCGGCATTATCATCGCCATGATGAGCGGTGGCCAAAAAGCCTTTTTCCTCAAAGGGCGCCAGAAGGCTATAGCGCATCTCTCTTGCCCCTTCCTCAAGGCTCATGCCCCGCTCCTTGGCATAGGCAGGAGCATCGCCCTTCAAAAGTTTGAAGGGCACCTGCCAACTTTGGCAAAGGGATTCGCAAAAGCGGGCATCCCGATCGGCGCCATCGCCGCGGATCCCATGATGAATATGCACCGCTTGGAGCATAAGCTCCTGCTCCTTCAATAGTGCCAAAAGCACCACCGAATCCAAGCCGCCGCTGAACGCAAGGGTAACGCGATCCCCTTTTTTTACTCCGAGGCGGGTTAAATTTTCTAAAAACCTCTCTTTCATTATGCGGGAGGCGCCTCATCCGGCAGGGGCACATTCTCTTTCTTGGCCTTGAAATTGCCAAACTTGGTCAGAGTATTATTCCATGCCAGATAAACCGTTTCGGTAGGACCATGGCGGTTTTTGGCAATGATCAGCTCGATCTTATTGGGATTGGCTGTTTCCTTATTATATAAGGCATCATTATAAAGGAACATGATTGCATCTGCATCCTGCTCAATGGATCCCGATTCTCTAAGATCCGAGGGCATGGGGCGCTTATCCCCTTCTCTCTTTTCCGAAGCGCGGGAAAGCTGGGAAAGGCAAAGCACCGGCACATCGAATTCCTTCGCCATCATCTTCATTGATCTTGAAATTTCAGATACTGCTTCTTGGCGGCTGGCTGTTTTGGTACCGGAGCTCATCAACTGCATATAGTCCACAATCACAAGGTCCAAAGACGGCAATCTTCTGAGCTTTGCCTTCATCTGCGCCACTGTCATATCCGGAGTATCGTCCAGATAAATATGGGTTTTGGCAAGGGTTTCGGAGGATTGGCCCATGCGGATCCATTCATTCGTGGTAAGCTCACCGGTTCTGAATTTTTTATTGTCCACACCGCTATGGCTGGCAAGCAGGCGATTGGCAAGCTGCTCATTGCTCATCTCCAAAGAGAAGATGGCAACCGTTTTCCCCTGCAGGCCAACATTTTGGGCAATATTCAGCGCAAAAGAGGTTTTGCCAAGGCCGGGGCGGGCGGCAAGAAGGATCAGATCGCTCTTGCCGAAGCCGGAAAGAACGCGGTCCAGATCCCGAAAATTGGTTTGCAGCCCTGCAAAGGCCGCCCGATCCTGCGCAATTTTGGAAACCCGATCAAAGCTTTCGATCAAAGCAGTTTTCAGCTCTACCATCGATGTATTGCTCTGCTGGGCCCGCACTTCATAAATCTTTGCTTCCGCATAGTCGATGATGCTTTGGGCATCTTCGCTCTGCTCATAGCATTTATTGGTGATATCCTCGCAGATATTGATCAATCGGCGCAGATTATATTTTTCCGCGATGATCTTGGCATATTCCGCCACATTTTTGGTAGTGGGCACCGAGGAAGCCATATCATAAAGCAACTGCTTGGCTTCCTCCTCTTCAAAGATTCCTGCGGCCACCACTTGATTCAGCACCGTTACAAAATCGATCTTGGCGCTGGTCATATACATTTCCTGAATCTCGCTGTAAACCCTTCCGTATTTTTCATTATAGAAATATTCAGGGCGCAAAACAGCCGCCAGATCCTCCATGCAATTAGAATCCACAATCAGCGCGCCGATAACGCTTTGCTCCGCTTCCAGGCTTCGGGGCACTCTTCTTAAATCTTCAAACTCCATTTTTAGTCTTCCTTCTCGACCTTGATATTGATCTTGGCAGCAATGCCGGTATAGAGCTTCACAGTGCAGGCATAGGTGCCAAAGGTTTTAATGGTATCGATCACCAATTTTTTCTTATCAACGGTAATGCCGCTTTCCTTTTCGATCAGCGCGGCGATCTCCTTGCCGGTAACAGCGCCGAAAAGCTTTCCGCTCTCGCCGCCCTTGGCTTTCAGCGTGAAGGTTTTCCCCTCCAGCTTTTCCTTATTTTCTTTGGCGGCGGCAGTATCGGTATCGATCTTATGCTGGGCTGCAGCGGCCTTTCCCGCAAAATCATTCTGCACCTGCGCATTCACAGGGGTTGCAAGGCCTCTTGCGATCAGAAAATTGCGGCCATACCCATCTGCCACATTAACGGTATCGCCCTTTTTGCCCTGACCTTTAACATCTGCCAATAAAATTACTTTCATTCCTTTTCCTCCTTAATCAGCGCGATCAATTCCTCGCGCACTTCTTCTAAAGAGCGGCCCTTGATCTGCGTTCCCGCAGAGGAACGATGGCCTCCGCCGCCCATTTTTTCCATAATCGGTTGCACATTATAAGTGGCATCGCATCGCCCTGAAATATGCACCAGTTCGCCTTCCTGATAAAGAACGAATGCGCCGGTAATATGGGCCACATTCAAAAGCTCATCCGCCGCCTTTGCGGCAAAAACCTTAATGCCTTCAAAGGGCTCCTTTTCCCAGCAGGCCACTGCGATATGATCGGTAACCATCTCGGCGGTGGTGATCAATTCCATCTGCCGCCGATAGGAAGCCAGATCGTTTTTGAAAAATCCGCGGATCTCCAAAGGATCGGCGCCTGCCTTGCGCAAAACTGCCGCCGCCTCAAAGGTGCGGGGGCCGGTGCGCTCCACAAAGTTCTTGGTATCTAAAATAATACCGGCCAAGAGGGCTCTCGCCTCAATTTTATTCAACCGGCAATTTCGGATGCTTTCGGTAAGCTCCACCACCATTTCGCTGGCCGAGGAAGCATTGGGCTCATGAAACATCACCACTGCATCGGTAATGGCCCCTTCAATGGTGCGGCGATGGTGATCGATCACCGCCACCGTTTTAAAGAGCTTGAGCACCCGCTCACTTTCGATATAATCCATATCATGGGTATCCACAACAATCAGCATGGCATCCTCTGCCATCTGATGAGCAAAATGCCCGATTTCCAAAAAGGCTTCTTTATATTCCGAATCCATCAGCATATCCAGCATATCCTGACAAAGATTTTGCTGGCCGTTATAAAGAATTTGAGGGCGCTTGCCAAGGGAGCTTACAAATTTGGCCATGCCCACCGCGGCGCCGAGGCAATCCAGATCGGCAAATTTATGGCCCATAATATAAACCCGCTCTGCCCGCTCAATCTGCACCTTTAAGGCATCGGCCACCAAGCGAACCTTCACTCGTTTGCGGCGGTTATTATTTTCGGAATTGCCGCCGAAAAATTCATAGCGTTCCTTTTCGGCACCGGTCAGCACCGCTTGGTCGCCCCCGCGGGAAACCGCAAGCTCCAAGGCCGCTCTTGCGGCGCTTTCGGTTTCCAAAAGGTTCCCGTTGCCCACTCCAACGCCGATGGAAAGGGTAGCATGAAGCACCTCTTCGATGCGAATATCCTTAATCTCGCTGAGGATCTTGAATTTGCTCTCCCGCAGGATCTCCATATAGCGCCGCTCAAAAAAGAGCACATATTTATCGGTTTCCGGCTTCTGCACCAAAGCATGAAGCGCCTTGGCCAACTGCCGCACCCGCACATCCACTCTTGCCACAAAATGATTCTTTTGCACCTCTGTTACGCTTTCAGGGATCTCATCATAAGAATCCAGCAAGAAATAAGCAACGCAAAGGCTATCGCCTCTCAATTTATGGATCTGCTCATGGAGAGTATGATTATCCATCCAATAAACCGCGTAGAAATGGTCCTTCCCCTCTTCTCCTTGGCTTAAGATATATACAGTGTATCTCTTGCCGGCAAAGGTGATATCATATTTCCCGCTCTTTTGGCTTTTGATATTCTCAAAGGAAATATTCTTATTGATTGCTTTAACCTTTTGGCCAAAGATCTCTTCAATCTTTCCGTCGTGAAGAATGCGATGGAAAAGATCATTATACCAAATGATTTCCCCCTTATCGTTAAGAAGGGTGATCGGCATGGGAAAATTGGTAAGATTTTCTCTTGCCGCCTCATCTAAATAGGAGGTGATATTTTGCAGATAGGAATAGAGATGGCGATTTTTTTGCCGAATCGTCGTCATATGAAAAATAATATAAGCGGCGGCAAAGATCAATTCAGCCAATCCCAGCCAAAAATGGGCAACCATTGCCAAAAGGGAAAAGAGCGCCAGCATACAAAAGAATATAATCTCCATCCGCGTCATATGCACTTTTATAGATTTCATGCTTCGAACCACCCTCCTTTGCATTATTTTTTGATCACTGCCACTTTAACAGGCGCAGTGGTGATCCACCAGCCGATAAAGAGCAAAATGGTATAAGCGGAATAAAGAGTAGCGCCGGCCGAAAAATAAGCCGCGCCGAAAAGGATCAGGACCAAAAGGGCCCGAAGGGCTCCATGAACCTTCTTTCCGGCCAAAAACCGCTCCAATTTATAAACCGCAGTAAAAACATAGAAAAATCCAAACAGGATCACAGTAGCATTCAAGGGAAGCAGAATCTCTTCCGCGGCATAGCCGCTGAATACATAGAATAAGATATAGATCCAGCTGATCCCCCGCGGCGGGATCAGGCGGCTCCAGCTTCCGCACCAGCGCTTCTCCCCCTCGCTTTTAAGCCTTCCGTCTGCAAGGAAAACTGCGATGAAAAAGATGCCGAACATGGCGATCACCGCCATCATCAGAATGGTGAAGGCGATGGTTTCTGCCTGATCTTGCTTCATCAAAAGATCCAGCATCCCCTTCATCTGCTCGAAAATCTTCGGCTCATATACCTTTTCCATCAAAGGAACTGTTTCCTTCATAAAGGCAATCCAGCGAGCGGCGATCCGATCCTGAATCGGGGCAAACCCGAAGGCATCAAAATGAAGGCCGCTATAGCCAAGACCGCCCAAAAGAAGGATCAGACCTGCAGTGGGCAGCCCCCATTTGGCAAGGGGCGCGATCCGCCGCACAGGCGGCCAAAAGAAGCTAACTGCAAGGGGAATTGCAATGGCGCAGGTTCCGATCAAAAGGCCTGTTCCCGCATCCTTGCAAATTAAAATGGGCAGCAGGAATACTGCGCTCATGGCGCACCATGCCGGCAGAGTACCGATCCTTCTGAAAAAGATTAGAAGCTGCACCGAAGAGATCAGCGCAGAGCAGATCAAAGTTGCCCCCATCAGCAGATCAAATCCGCCGATATTATAAAGCCACGCGGTATACGAAACAGCGGCGGCGCTAAAGAGGAGATTTCCTCCCAAGCGCATCGCTTCCATGGGTTTAAGTTTCAAAATCATTCCCTCTCTTTGGCGATAATGGCGTTGACTCTCCGCTCATGGCGGCCGCCTGCTTCAAACTCGGCGGAGAAATAGTTCTCCACAATCTTTTTGGCAAGTTCAATGCCCATCACCCGCGCGCCAAGGCAAAGAATATTGCTGTTATTATGCACAACGGTCATGGCAGCGGAATAGCAATCGCTGCAAACAGAGGCGCGAATGCCCTTCACCTTATTGGCGGCAATGCTCATGCCGATGCCGGTGCCGCAAACGAGAATGCCCTTCTCGGCTTTGCCGCAGGCAACTGTTTCGGCCACCAGAAAAGCCGCATCGGTATAATCGCAGCCATCAGCGGTACCATCAAAGATGATCTCGCTCTCAATTCCCATGCCCTTCAAAACCTCGGAAAGCTCCGGCAACCATTCGCTTCCTGCTTTATCGCAACCAAGTACAACCATTTTTTATTCTCCTTTTTTCATTCTCATTTGATATTCCCGCTCCGCTTGGGAAAGCCGGAAATATGCCGGCACCAATTCTCCCGAAGAAACAGGGGTTAAATGCATCGCCGCTTGGGCAACGCTTTTTCCCAAAATATGATTTTTTTCGCTGCTGATGATCTCGTCTCCATCGCAGAGGGATTCCAAAAGATAAGCCCCATCGCCTAAAAGGATCTTCTCCCCTGCAAGAGCAAGGATCCGCTCCTTTGCCTCTTCCAAGGAATAAGCCCCATCTTCGATCACAGAGACCGCCGCGCCTTCTTCAAAGCGATAGGCCCCCATATAGACCTGCTTGCATCTGGCATCTAAAACGGAGACAGCGATCCTGCCGCTCTTTGCCTCATTATAAGCAAGGGCCATTAAAGTGGGCACCGAATAGCAAGGGCGCCCGAGGGCCATGCCCTTTGCAAGGCTCATGCCGATGCGCAGACCGGTAAAGGAGCCGGGGCCGGATGTTACCGCCAAGGCTTCCATCTCTGCAAGAGAGCAGCCTGCTTTTTTCAAGGTTTCATCCACCAGCGGCAAAAGCATCTGGCTATGGGTGAGCCCCTCATCGGCAAAGCCTTCCGCCAAAAGGCGCTCCCCATCGGTTACCGCTGCGGCAGCAGTGGTTCCCGCGCTATCAATACTCAATAGTTTCATTCTTCTTTCCTCTCGATCCGAATCTTTCGCGCCCCTTCCTCTTGCCCATAGCAAAGAGAAATGCGAATGATCTGCGCCGGCAGGAGGGCTTCAATATTTTCGCTCCATTCGATCAGGAGCAACCCTTGCCCCAAATAATCATAATAGCCGGTGCTGAAAAGGCTATCCTCGCCATCTACCCGATACATATCGAAATGGTAGATCGGAAATTTCGGCCCCTGATATTCATGCACCATGGCGAAGGTAGGGCTGGTTACCTCATCTTCCACTCCAAGGGCCTCGCATAAAAATCGGGTAAAGGTGGTCTTTCCGGCGCCGAGATCCCCAAAATAAGCAATGGTCTCGCTGCCCTTCAGTTCTGCCGCAAGTTCTTTTGCGCAGGCAGCAGTATCGGCAAGGCTCGCGCATTCATATTCCCTGATCATGCGGCATACCTCCTCATTTTATATTTGGATTTGATATTATAACATAAATATTATTGTTTTTCAAGTTTTCCTTGAGATTTTAGATAAATCTGTTATAATATTATTATATTAATGCGAAAGGAGGCCTCAAAAATGAGCCGGGCAATGCTTTTTATCCGCCATATTCTGCGCCGAATCGATTGGGTTCTGATGGGGCTGATGCTCGCTTCTTGCGGCTATGGATTGCTGCTGATCTCTTCTGCTACCGCCACTTTTGGTTCCGGAAAAATGCTGATTGTGCAGGCAGGCGGGATCCTGCTTGGGCTTCTTATGTGCTTGGTGCTTCTGACGATTGAGCATGAAAATCTGGTGCGCTTCTCCGTTCCGATCTATATCCTTTGCGTTTTGGTGCTGATCTTTACCTTGCTTTTCGGTAAAGAGGTAATGGGAAATAAAAACTGGATCTCTCTGGGGCCGATCAACGTGCAGCCCTCGGAGTTTGTGAAGATGGGCTTTATCCTCACCTTCTCCAAGCATCTGACCAAAGTAAAAGACTATATTAATCACCCCTCTGCCCTCATTCCCTTGGCCCTTCATTTCGGCCTGATCGCCGCTTTGGTGCTGATGGGCGGCGATTTGGGTACCACCTTGGTTTTCATCTTTATCTGCCTGATCATGTTGGCGGCTGCCGGCCTTCATTGGGGCTATTTTTTGGGCGGCGGCGCGGTGGTCGGCCTTGCGGCCCCCTTTATCTTTGACCGATTGGATACCTATCAGCAGATGCGTATTTTAGCGGTCTACGATCCCTCCCTCGATCCCCTCGGCTATGGCTACCATACCATTCAAAGCAAAATTGCCCTCGGCAGCGGCGGGCTTACCGGTTCGGGGCTCTACCAAGGGATTCAAACCCAATATAGTATCCTGCCGGAAAAGCAGACCGATTTTATCTTCTCGGTCTGCGGGGAGGAGCTTGGATTTGTGGGGTGCCTTGTTATTGTGGTCTTGGAGGCTGCCATGATCATCCGCCTTTTCTATATCGCTAAAAATGCCCCGAACCACCTTGGCTCTTTTATCTGCGCCGGCCTTGGCGCCATGCTCTTTTTCCAAGCAGCAGAAAATATCGGAATGTGCCTTGGTCTTTTGCCGGTTATCGGCCTGACTCTTCCCTTCTTCAGCTATGGCGGAAGCTCGGTGCTCTCCCTTTGCATGGCGATGGGATTGGCCATGTCGGTCAATGCCGACCGCTTAAAAGAAGGCTTCTTCAAAACAAATCGATAAAAAATCTTGACAAAGCTTTAGTCTTTTGCTACAATAAATCCACAAAGCGTTTGAGCGAAAATCGTAGTCCTTATCAAAAAAGCGCTTCAGAGAGCCGCCGGTTGGTGCAAGGGGGCAGCGTTTTCAAGGATGAATTCCTTTCGCGAGCTGTGGGCTGAAGGCATAAAAGCTGCGTAGGCCTCACCGGGTGCAACCGTTATATTGCGAGGGTGCTGATAGGCGCCTTGAGAGGCTTGATTTTAAGAAAAATCAGGCAAGCAGAGTGGTACCGCGGTTTTAATTTTTAAAAAATCGTCCCTGCAACCGTTGCATTTTCGGTTGCAGGGATTTTTATTTTGGTCATTAGCCCATTTCGGGCTTTGATAAATTAATTTAAAAGGAGAAATCCAAAATGAAAAGAGCAATTTCTGTTTTAATGGTTTTAGTTTTAACCATCACCGCTTGCATCAGCCTTTCCGGCTGCGGCAAGGATGGGACCGACTATGTGGTTGGTGTTTGCCAGTTGATGGAGCACGAATCCCTGGATCAAGCCACCAAGGGCTTTCAAGATGCCCTGAAGGCAGAGCTTGAAAAAGAGGGCAAGACTGTTGAGATCGATGTGCAGGTTGCAGGCGAGACCAACTATTGCGCCACTGTTGTGAATGCGTTCACCGCTAAAAATGTGAACCTGATCATGGCTAATGCCACCCCTGCTTTGATTGCAGCGGCCAATGCCACCGATAAGATCCCTGTACTCGGCACTTCTGTTACCGATTATGAGGATACCTTCTCCGGCAAGATCCCTGCAAATGTAAGCGGTACTTCCGATGCAGTGCCCTTCGATGAGCAGGCCGAAATGATGATCGAAACTCTGGGGCTGAAGGAAGGCGACCTTGTTGGCGTTCTTTATTGCTCCAACGAAAGCAATTCCAAGATTCAGTATGAAGCAGTAAAAGCTTTATTTGAGGCCAAAAAGATCAAGGTGAAGGCCTATACCTTCTCCGAGACCACCGAGCTTCAGGCGCTGACCACTGCTGCTGCAGGCGAATGCAAGGCCATCTATGTGCCTTCTGATAATACTGTTGCTGAGAATGATAGCATTGTCGGCACCATTTGCAACGATAAGAAGGTTCCTGTTTATACCAGCTATGGCGGCAAGATCTGCTATGCTTCCCTTGCCATTGATTATTATAAGCTTGGAGAAGAAACCGGCAAAATGGCAGCCCAGATCCTGCTTGGGAACAAAACTCCCGCTGATTATGAAGTTGCCACCCTTACCCCCGCTGTTACTTATAACGAGGATCTCTGCGCCACTCTCGGCATCGAGGTTCCCAAGGCTTAAAAATTTATGAATTCCATTCAGGATGATGGGGCAACTCATCATCCTGAAAAAATGAGGTAGAAAATGGCTTTTTTAAATGCATTGCCCGGCGCGGTTGCGGAAGGGCTGATTTGGGGATTGATGGCCATCGGCGTTTATATCTCCTATAAAATTTTGGATATTGCCGATCTTACTGTAGATGGCTCGATCGCCACCGGTGCCTGCACCTGTGTTGTGATGATGGCGGCGGGAATGCCGGTATGGTTGAGCGTATTGGCTGCCATAATTGCAGGAATCTTGGCGGGAATTGTAACCGGCCTTTTGCATACCCTTTTGGGTGTGCCCTCCATTCTGGCGGGAATCCTCACTCAACTGATGCTCTATTCGGTAAATATCACCATTCTTGGCGGAAAATCCATGCTCGCCATCGATTTTTCCCGCAAAGAAGATCTTTGGCTCAATGCCAATAATAGCCTGATGGCTGTGATCGTCGGAATCCTGATTGTGGCGGTTCTGATCGTTGTGCTTTGGCTTTTCTTCTATACCGAAGTGGGGCTCACCTTGAAATCCACCGGCGATAATCCGGATATGAGCCGAGCGCAGGGTGTAAATGTGCAGTTCAATAAGGTGGTCGGCCTTGGAATTTCCAATGGGATTGTGGCCCTCGCCGGCGCCCTTTTGGCCCAATATAAGGGCACAGCCAACCTCAACGATGGCCGCGGCGCCATTGTAATCGGCCTTGCCGCTATCTTCATCGGTCTTTCCATCTCTTTGAAGATCAAGCCCAATTTTGTGGTGAGCCTGATCGGTGTGGTCAGCGGCGGCGTTATCTACTATATTATCTATAATCTGGTCATCATGCTGGGGCTTAAAACCGAATATCTTAAGATGCTCTCGGCCTTGATTGTGGCCATCTTCCTCGGAGTGCCCTATCTTAAGAGCACCTATTTTGCAAAAAAGATTCCCATTGAGGAAGAAGGAGGTGGCGCAGATGCTTAAGATCACCAATCTTCATAAGACCTTTAATCCCGGCACCATCAATGCAAAAAAAGCCCTCAACGGCTTGGATTTTCACCTGAAGGAAGGCGAATTTTGCACAGTGATCGGTGGCAATGGCGCCGGTAAATCCACCATGCTCAATGCCATTGCCGGCGTTTGGAAGCCGGATCATGGCACCATCGAGATCGATGGGGTTGATGTAACCAATATGCCGGAATATAAGCGGGCGAAATTTTTAGGGCGGGTATTTCAGGATCCCATGAAGGGAACCGCTCCCGATATGGAAATTGCCGAAAATCTTGCCATCGCCGCCCGCAGAGGAATCAAAAGAAAGCTTCTTTGGGGCATTCGCGGCAATGAGCGGCAGCAATATAAGGAGCTTCTTTCCACTTTAGAGCTTGGGTTGGAGAGCCGCCTTTCCGCAAAGGTGGGGCTTCTCTCCGGCGGCCAGCGCCAAGCAGTTACCCTTTTGATGGCCACTCTGAAGCGACCGCAAATTCTGCTTTTAGATGAGCATACTGCGGCGCTGGATCCCAAATCCGCCGCCAAGGTGCTGGCAATCACCGATAAGCTGGTTTCGGAAAATCATCTTACCACTCTGATGATCACCCATAATATGCATGATGCTATTGCTTATGGCAATCGGCTCATTATGATGCATGAGGGGCATATTGTTGTGGATGTTTCCGGCGAGGAAAAGAAAAAACTCACCATTACGCAGCTTTTGGGGCTCTTTGAGCAGGCCAGCGGCAGCGAATTCACCAGCGATAAAGCAATTCTATCAAAATAAAAGAGCAAGGGGCTGTAAAAAGATCAAAATGATTTTTTTACAGCCCCTTTTCCTATCTTGACAAAAATAACAGAATAAGATATAAATATTTATATAGAATTCTACTAAACGGAGATATCCATTATGAAAAAAAGATCCCTTGCATTCCTTTCCATTTTTGCCCTTCTGCTCTCCCTGCTCGGAAGCCTTTCGCTCCCTGCAGCGGCAGAAGATGCGCCGCCTCTTGCGCGCGATTTTTGGAGTACCGATGCCACCACTCTATATGTGGAAGAGCAGGAGGATCTTGAGGCTATTGCTGAAATTGTGGAAAGCGGCAATAATTTGAGCGGCTATACCTTTTATCAGCAAGGCAATATTGCCCTTGAGGGGGAGTTTTCCCCCATTGGTACCAAAGCCACTCCCTTTGCCGGCAGCTATAATGGTAACGGATATAAAATCAGCGGCCTTTCCATCGATACCGATGCCGATTACCAAGGGCTTTTCGGCGCCAGCAGCGGGGATCTTCGCAATATTGTTTTGGGCGCAAATTGCTCAATCAGGGGCGGCCGCTATGTGGGCGGAATTGTGGGGCTCAATAGCGGAAAGGTGCGAAATTGCATCTCTGATGCATCGGTTTCTTCTGTATTTGCACCCTTGGGCTCCGCTTCCATTAAGGTGATGACGCAAAACCTTTGCATTTGGGGCGATGATGATCTCAGCGCCACTACCTCTCGCCGCCCCGGCATGATGAAGCGAATTTCTACCAACGATGCCGATATTATTCTTTTCCAAGAGCTCTCCAATGCCGAGCGGATAATGGATAAAGGCACCGAAGCGGAGCGCACCATTCCCTCTTGGGAAACCTATTTGAACAGTAATCTGCAGGGCTATACCCTTTATTATGTTCCCCGCAGCGTAGAGCCGGATGAAGGCGTTGCCATTGCCTATAAGCCCAATAAATTTGAAGAGATCGAAAAGGGCTGCTTCTGGCTTTCGGAAACCCCCGATGCACCGGTTTCGGAGCAAGAGATCTCTTGGGGCGCCGGTTGCCGCCGCAACTGCACTTGGGCAGTATTGAAAGAAAAGGCCTCCAACCAAAAGATTGCCCTTTTCAGCATTCATTTGGATTATATTAATGATACCGTTCGCACCAAAGAGGCCCTTGTTGCTTTGGAAAAGATTGAAGCGATTTCTCAAAAATACCCTGAAGCGATGGTTTTAGTTGGCGGCGATTTCAATGCAAGAACCAATGAAACCAGCTTTAAAACCTTCTCTGCCGCATTAGCCGATAGCCGCCTGATTGCTGAAGATCGCCTCAATAGCTTCGGCACGGTTTGCAATCTCACCAACAATTCTTTCAGCAACGATGTTATCGACTATATCATGGTTGATGATTCCACTACTGCTGTGGCGGAATTTTATGTATCTGCGGATATGTATGACGGAATGTTTCCTTCTGATCACCATGCAGTGGTGGCCACTGTGGAACCCATCGATGCTTGCGTGGGCGGGATTGTTGGAAAAAATACAGCCAATGGCTCCGCCATTCGCCTGATTGCCCGCGGGCAGGTACTCGGCGGCAGCGCACCCGGCATTGTGATCGGCGATAATAGCGGCTCCGCTTCTGCCATCTATTATGCAGGAAGCGGCTCTGCCATCGGCTGCGGCTCTTCTTCCACCACCGCTCTTTTGCCCAATGCGGTTTCTTTAGCAGTTCCCTACCAACTGAATGTTTACGGAAATTATAAAGCCTTCACCGTTTATGAAGGGGATTATGCCCCCATTGGGGAGCGAGAGCTTCCCGCTCCCACCCGCATTACCCTGAATGGAGAGGAAAAATATGCCCTTTCCGGCAGCCTTTTTGAAATGGACTGCAGCTCTTATTTGCGGGATGGTGAATTTATAAACGGCTCTTCTTTCATCGTTCCGACCGATGATATCACCATTGATTTCCCCAAATCGGTGCAGTCTGTAACCTCGATGCAGACCTCCGGTCATTTCACCATTGGCAACGCCACCGACTGGATGTATGTATATAATCATCGTAATTATTTCAATCATGTGGATATCATGCTGCACCTGATCGGCGATGTGGATCTGGGCGAAACCGTTGCTTCAAGCTTCCGCGGCTTTATCGGTACTGAATTTTCCCTCAACGGCCATGGCAAAACCATTAAAAATTGGGGCACCGAAGCTGCCCCCATTGCAACCAATGGCCTTTTCTATACCTATCAAACCTCGACCAGTTCCTGTACCGGTAGCGGCGGTATGAACAGCCTGAAAAACTTCAGGATGTATAATTGCCATATCACCACCCTTGGGCAGGGCAACGCCTTAGTATACGGATTCAATAGCAATGCTCTTGGCATTAAGGATATTCCCGCCACCCTCACCCTTGAGAGAATTCATATTGATAGCTGCAAAATTCATAATACCACAAGTGCAGAAACTGCCCTGCTTTTATCCCGCTATCTTTCCTATTCGGCGGCCACAACCGTTAATATCTCCAAATGCTCTGTAACAAATAGCTATTTCTATGTAAATAACCAACTTCATACCGGCGCCTTGGTAGGCAGAATCTATAGCACTCTGCGGCAAATTACCTTCAATATTTCCGATATCTATATTGCAGATACCACTGTAACCAAAACAGCCACCCGCACCGGCTTCATCTTCGGCACTGTAGACGGCAGCCGCGCCACCGCCTATCTTAATCGGATCGGTATCTTCCATAGCACGATGGATGCAGGCTCCGATCGGGCCTCCTTGATCGGTGCCAACCATGGCGGCGCGGTCAATATCCGCGCAAGTATCTTTGCCGATAATACCATGGTTTCTGCTATCGCAAGCTATCTGATCGGCAATAAGCCTGAAGCGGCAGGCAATGCTTCCAACACTTCGATCAACCATACCAACCTTTGCTCTGATCCCACTCTTGCAGTGGAATATACCGATGATACCGCCAATGGCTGCGTTTATGGTGTCGGCGGCAAATGGATCAGTACCCTTGCCTCTGCCGATTTTAAAAATGGTGGTGCCGCATGGCAATCCAATCATTATATCGCCACCGATTCCACCATCTCCAATCGGGCAGGAAATTGGTATGTGGGCACCGGCTTTAATGCCTATCCCACTCCTCTTTATGCTGAAGGGCTTGGAATGCCGAAAAAGGTGGCCGTTACCGCCATGCGCGATGGAGAAACTGCCTATTCCGGCGGTCTCTATACCAATTCTGAAGGCCTCCTGAACAGCGCCGATTTGGAAAAGGGCTATATCTGGTATATGGGCTTGAAAAAGATTCCTGCCGACCAAGTATTTACCGCCGATGCAGAAGCGGTAAACTTCGGCCTTTCCGATAAGCCGATCGGCGATTGCAACGGAAACGGAAAGAGTACCATTGCCGATGTTGTATTGATCCTGCGCCTGCTCAATGGAGAAGAGGAGATTCCCCTCTACCACGACCTTTTCAATTTCGATCAAAATAATCAAATCGATACTGCCGACGCCATCAGCCTCTTCAGGCAAATTATCGGTTAAACTATAAAAAAATGCGCCTTTGGGGCGCATTTTTTATATCTTCTTTTCAAGGCATACCAATGGTACATTCGGAATGCCGTTAAACGTGCAGGGCACAACCCCTGCCTCTCGGTAGCCAAGGCTCTTATATAAGGCTCTTGCCCGCAGATTTTTTTCGTTGGTATCAATCCGCAAAACCTTGCAGCCTCGCTCCTTTGCTAATTCTTCATAAAAGGCGGCAAAGGCGCGCCCGAGCCCTCGGCTCCCCGCTTTTGGCGCCACCACCAAGGTATGCATCACCAAAACCTCCTGCTCCTTCGCAGGATAAAGCCAATCCACTTGGGCATATTCCTTCTCTTGGGTTTGATTGAGCTTGGCGGCGGCAAGGATCTCGCCGCCCTCCTCCAATATATAAAGCTCTCCCCGCTGATAGGCTTCCCTTGCTGTTTGCAGAGTGGGATAAACGCCGCGGATCCAGCCAACTGTTGCTCGCCCTGCCTCGATCTCTCCATGAATCTGCTCATAGATTTCAGCAACCCTTGCAAGCTCATCTTCTTTTGCAAGCCGAATCATCGCCCTACCCCCTTTTTTCTAAAAAGGTGTAAATCTACACCTTAAATCCATTGCCATTTTTCAGCATCACAAAGCCATTTCATAAATATAAATATTTATATTTATACAAACCCTATCATTGATATGTGGTGGCAGAAAAGTATAAATATTTATATTTATATAAATTTTATCAATGAAATGCAGCGGTTAAAATAATTATACCTTTAACGTCGCGTTATTTGGTTGCAACCGCATCTTTATAGAAGGCATCCATCTCCCGCTTAGTGGAGAAGGTGGCCACATACATTTGGTTGCCCATTGCCCCTGCAAGGGCATCGGGGATCCGCTCCACCATCTTCATATGGTCGCCGTATTTTGCCATCAGTTCCTCATGGGAGAGGGAAAAATTCTTTCCGTCTCTTCTGCCGGCATAGGCGCAATAGAAATGCTCCCCTTGGGGCATCAAAGAGCTGCCATAAGCGATCATATCCGCCCAAATTTTATAAACATTGGTGGAATTGGCGAAGTTGATCATATCGGGAGTGAAGCCGCCGCAGGGCCGCATATTCACTTCCAGCGCCACCACATCGCCGCGCTTGCCAAGGCCTTCCTGATCTTTGGTTAAGCGGAAGAATTCAAAGTGCACAAAGCGGCTCTTCACCCCAAAGCTCTTCACAGTAGCTCTTCCTGCCTTGCGGGTATCGGCGGGCAGGTTTTTCACGATATAATAGCAGCTATTATCCTGATTATTCACGATATCCATAATGGAATCGGGAGTTACATTACCGGTCTCGAAAATGGGATTGCCCTCGGCATCGATGATAGCATCATAGGAATTAACCTCTGCATGGACAAACTCTTCCATGATATAGGGCACATCCTTGGGATAGCTTTCAAAGAAGCGGACCAGTTCCTCATCACTGGAAAGCTTATAGGTTGCGGCGGCACCCACCCCGTTATCGGGCTTTACCACTACCGGATAGCCCACCTTCTTAATAAAAGCGCGGCAGCCGGCAAGGGTTTCCACCATATAATAGCGAGCAACGGGAATCCCCGCCCGCTCATAATATTCCTTCATCTTGGATTTATGCTTGATCCGCTCCATATCGGGGGTTTTAAAGCCGCTCTCGATATTAAAATCGGTGCGCAGAGCGGCATCCTTTTCCAGCCAATATTCATTATTGGATTCCAACCAATCGATCTTACCGAATTTATAGGCAAAGAAGGCCACTGCCCGATAAACCTCATCATAATTTTCCAAGGAGCCCACCTTGAAATATTCATTGAGGCTCTCTTTCAGTTCGGGTTTGAGATCCTCATAAGGCTGATCACCAATGCCAAGGACATTCATGCCGTTATTTTTCAGTTCCTTGCAAAACATCCAATAGTTGGTGGGAAAATTGGGGGAAATAAAAATAATATTTTTCATTCTTTATGTGCCTCTCAATCAAATAAATGGGGAAGGAAATATTCTACTTGGCGATGCCACCAAGGCCAATCGTGGTTCACATCTGCGCCCCAGATATCTACCCAGATGCCGATGCCCCGCTCCTCAAAGAGCTCCTTGAGGCGCACAGTGGTATCCACCTGCTCCCATGCGCCGGTTCCAACGCAGATGATGCCCCGATTGCGGTTATACTTTTCAATATAAGGGTGATCATAGGGCAGGTTTGCCATATAATGCACAGGGGAATTTTGATAAACCACTTCGTCCATATAATCCCCAAAGCCATACTCGGCGGTATAGATTCCGGAAAGAGCCAAGCAGCCGGTAAAAAGATCGGGGAACCGCAGGAAAAGGTTCGCGGCATGGGTTGCTCCGAGGCTGCATCCAAAAACAGTTACCCCCGGCAGCCCGCTCCAGCCGTTTCTCTCTTTTGCGATATTTTGGATCATCGGCGCTGCCTCTTCAATGATATAGCGAATCCAGGCCTCATGGCGGCGGGCCCGATCATAGGCGGGCATCAAAGTATCCGACCAGGTCTCCTTATCGATGGTATCGATGGAGAGCACCATCACTCTGCCGCTTTCAATATAGGGCGCCCAGGTTTCGGTCATGTTGAAATTTTCAAAATCCCCAAACCGCCCATCCTGGCAGGGAATAAAAAGCACAGGCAGGCCGCCATGGCCATAAACCATGCATTCCATCTCCCGCTGGAGGGCATTACTATAGGTTTTGATATATTGCTTTTCCAAACTGAATTCTCCTTTATCGGTTAATGCATTTATTATATGTAATTTTTTTGCTTTCGTCAATATTCACTTTTTATAAAGAAACCCTTGTATTTTATAAATTACGGGTGTATAATGCATAAGGTTTTTAAATAATAAATCGTTTTTTTGCATTAAAACAGGAGAATTAATATGGAAATTTTATTATGTTTGTCGGTAGCATTATTCGCCGGTCTGATGCTCTCCCGCCTTGCCAAAAAGGTGCAGCTTCCGGCAGTAACCGCCTATCTGGTGGCGGGCATTTTGATCGGGCCCTATCTTTTGGGAAAGCTTGGTATCGGCGGCCTTGGCTTTAATTCCATGGAGCAGATCGAAGGAATGGGCATTATCTCGGATGTGGCCCTTGGGTTTATCGCCTTCTCCATCGGTAATGAATTCCGCCTCAACCAACTGAAGAAAACCGGCAAGCAGGCCACTATTATCGGCATTTTGCAGGCAGTGGCCGCCACCCTTTTGGTGGATGCCGCTCTGATCGGGCTTCATTTCCTGATCCCCGATAAATTGCCTCTCCCCTCTGCCATTATCCTCGGTGCAGTTGCCTCCGCAACCGCCCCTGCCGCCACTTTGATGGTGGTGCGGCAATATAAGGCAAAGGGGCCGCTGACCGATATCCTTCTGCCTATCGTGGCGCTGGATGATGCGGTCGGTTTGATCCTTTTTGCCATCTCCTTCGGGATCGCAAAGGCGCTCCTCTCCGGCAAGATCGATATCCTTTCCATCGTTGTGGAGCCGATTCTTGAAGTGGTGCTCTCCTTGGGGCTTGGGGCTCTGATGGGCTATTTCATCACCTTCTTTGAGCGGTTCTTCCATTCCCGCTCCAAGCGGCTTTCCATGTCGGTTTCTTTTGTATTGCTGACTGTTGGGCTCTCCATGCTGAAATTCGAGATTGGCGGCATTCATATCGCCTTCTCCTCTCTTCTCACCTGCATGATGCTGGGCACCATCTTCTGCAATGCCTGCGATTTTTCCGAAGAGCTGATGGATCGCCTCGATCGCTGGACCGCCCCTCTCTTCATCCTCTTCTTTGTTTTGAGCGGCGCAGAGCTGGAGCTTTCCATCTTTAAGGATCCCATCATCGTTTGCATCGGCCTTGTTTATATCCTCTTCCGCTCGGCGGGCAAATATTTCGGCGCTTCCTTTAGCGCCAGAGCCACCAAATGCGATCCCAATATCGTGAAGTACCTTGGCATTACCCTTCTGCCCCAAGCAGGGGTTGCCCTCGGCATGGCCATCAAGGCCGAAGCCATCGGCCCCGAAGGCGCTATCGTTGCCAATATCACCCTCTTCTCGGTGCTCGTTTATGAGCTGATCGGCCCCTATCTTACCAAGATTTCTCTCCTCAAGGCCGGCGAGATCCGCCCCGAGGGCAAAACCAGCGCCCGCGAGCAGCATCTTCTCGAGCGGCAGAAAAAAGCATAAAAAAAGAATCCCGAAATTACTTTCGGGATTCTTTTTATATTTCGGCAATTACCCGGCAGGGAAGCCCTGTGAGCTGCTCGCTCCGCAGCGGATAGGTATGGGCAATAAAGTGCTCCGGCAAAGCCTTAAGATTCCAAAGATTTTCGATAATAAAGGTGCCCCGATCGGCGCAATATTGATCCATCGGCGTATGCTCGGCGCCTCTGCGCACCCCTGCAAAATCGATGCCGATGATGGAAACCCCTCGCTCGATCAAAGCATAGATCAAATCCTTTGAAAGCTCAGGATGCTCCTTAAAATAGCCGCCCTCCCCATAGGGAACGCGCTCATTATAGCCGGTATAGAAAGCCGCAAACATCCCCTTCTCTACCTTGGAAAGATCAATATCCCGAAGGCCAATCTCCCGCTCAGAGATGGCGGAAACATCAAAGCAAATTCCCTCCCGCTTGGTATAGTCCAGCGGGAATTCCTGATCCATTCGATCAAAATGGGTGCCGAGATGGCCCTCCAGGGCAGCATTTTGGCTTGCTTTAGCATCCAGCCACATTTTTTCCGAGATCGGCAGAGTAATATCGATCCGCATTTTTTTGCTCCTTTTTTCGTTTTTCTCATTATATCAAAAGAAGCGCAAAAAGAAAAGAAAAACAGCAGAAAAAACACATATTTTTCAGGTTTTATCCATTGAATGCCATAAATGCCTTTGCTATAATTGGCTTGAAACTGAAAGGTGGCTGAAAAGATGCATAATAAAGAATGGTTTAAAAAAGCAGGCTTTGGAATGATGGTTCATTTCGGGCTTTATTCCATCCCTGCAGGGGAATGGAAGGGGCAGCGGATGAGCGAGATTGCCGAATGGATCCAATCCTACTTCCGCATTCCCAATAAGGAATATCATCGGCTGGCAGAGGTTTTCAATCCCCTCTGCTTCAATGCCGATGAATGGGTAGATCTTGCAAAAGAGGCAGGAATGCAATATATGGTGGTTACCTCCAAGCACCATGAGGGCTTTGCGCTTTTTGATTCCAAAGCCGATGCCTTCAATGCCAAAAATACTCCCTTTGGCCGCGATCTGATCGCAGAGCTTGCAGAAAGCTGCTATAAGAAGGGGCTGAAATTCGGCCTTTATTATTCCCAGGCTCTTGATTGGGCCCATCCCGATGGGGGCGGTTGGGATGCGCCCCACCTGAATGTTGGCGGAATGAGCTGGACCAACGATTGGGATTTTCCCGATGCCGAGAAAAAAGACTATCGCCGCTGCTTTGAAGAAAAGATCAAGCCCCAGATGAAAGAGATCCTCACTCAATATGGGGATCTTTGCCTCCTTTGGTGCGATACGCCCCATACCATCAATGAGGCCCAAAGCAACGAGCTTTATGAAATGATCAAGCATTATCAGCCTGATTGCCTGGTAAATTCCCGCATTGGCAACGGCCTTGGAGATTATCGCTCCTGGGGCGATAATCAGATCCCCGATGAATATATGAGTGAGGGACTTTTTGAATCCCCTGCCACCCTCAACCATAGCTGGGGCTTTAAATACTACGATGATGATTGGAAAAGCCCCCAAAGGGTGCTCTCCTTAAAGGAGCATCTTAATGCAAGGGGGATCAATTATCTTTTAAACGTTGGCCCCGATGCCCTTGGGCGCATCCCTGCCCCCTCCGCCGAGATTCTGCGGGCAGTGGGCAGAAAACTGAAATGAGAAAAAACGGTTGCTTTGAAAAAGCAGCCGTTTTCTCTTTAAAATAGAGGAAATTCTGCGCTTTCTTATTGCCATTTTTTGGTTTATCATATATAATAGATGAAGAATATTTCAAAAGGAGGGCTTTTTCATGGAAAAGAAAACCCTGCATGTTATCCCCCATTCTCATTGGGACAGAGAATGGTATATGAGCTTCGAGCAGCATAGAATGCGCCTGGTTGAGCTCTTTGATGCTTTGATCGAAACGATGGAAAACCATCCCGAATATAATTATTATCATATGGACGGGCAGTATGTGGTCATCGAGGACTATTTAGAGGTGCGCCCCCGGATGCGGGAGCGGCTCCTGAAGCTGATCCGCGAGGATCGGATTCAGGTGGGGCCTTGGTATGTGCTCCAGGATGAATATCTCACCTCCGGGGAGGCAAATGTTCGCAATATGCTCTATGGCATTCGCCTTTGCAAGGAGCTGGGCGCCGATCCGGTGATGACCGGCTACTTCCCCGATGCCTTCGGCAATATCTCCCAAGCGCCCCAGATCCTGCAGGGCTTTGGGGTAGATAACGCTGTTTTCGGCCGCGGAGTCGGTACCATTTTAGCCGATAACATGGTGGATAAAAAAGCCAAAGCCAAGCCCACCGAGATCATCTGGCGGGCCCCCGACGGCAGCGAGGTCATCGGCATTATGTTTGCCCGCTGGTATCATAACGCGATGGAGCTTTCCACCAATGGGGAAAAGCTGAAAAAGCAGCTGGACAGCATCATCAAAAGCACCACCGAATGCGCCGCCACCCCTCACCTTTTGGGGATGAACGGTTGCGATCATCAGCCGGTGCAGAAAGATCTTCATGAAGCCTTGAAATTGGCCCGCACCCTTTATGATCCCGAAGAGATCGAGATCAAGCAATCTAATTTCAAGGATCTTGTGGCCGCTATTCGCCCCTATAAAGAAGAATTCCCCCTCATCGAGGGCGAGATCAACGGTCAGCGCACCAATGGCGGCAATCCCCTGATCTGCACCGCCTCCACCCATATTCCCATTAAGCAGCTGAATCATCGGGGGCAGAATGCTTTGGAAAAAATCGCAGAGCCTCTCTCCACCATTGCCTTCCTTTCCGGTTGCGATAGCTATCGAGAGGATCAACTGCTCTTTGCCTGGAAAAAATTGATGGAAAACCATCCCCACGATTCCATCTGCACCTGCTCCTGCGATGAAGTGGCCAAAGAGATGGTCAGCCGCTTCGATAAATCCTACCACGCCGCCACCTTCATCAAAGATGAAGCGGTGGACGCTATGATGAAAAATATCGATAGTTCTTCCTTTGGCGAGATGGCTGTTACCCTATTCCATACTGCCCCCGCCAAAACGATCGGCAAGGTAAAGGTCTATGTGGATTATCCCGAAGGGAGCGAAATCGAGGCCCTGTCTGTTTATGATAAAGAGGGCAATTTGATTCCCTCCACCTGCAAAAAACTTGGCCGCACCTTTACCTATACCCTGCCCAAGGATCGCTTCCGCCAAGCTAAATATGTGGATCGCTTTGAGCTGGAAATGTGGGTAACCGCCGAAGGAATCGGCTATTCCACCTATCAGGTGCGCCCCGCCGCCGCAGAGCAAAATTGCGCCATTAAAATCTTGGAAAACGGCGCCGAGAATGAAACCCTGCGGTTTACCATCGAGAAAAACGGCTCCCTGACCATTACCGATCTTACCACAGGAACCACCTATCAAAATAATAACCTTTATGAAGATCTGGGCGATGCCGGCGAAAGCTATAATTTCAAGCCAGCCATCGAGGATAAGCCCATTACCACCGCCGAGGATACCGCCTTTATCACCCTCTCGGAGGTTACCCCCTATTCCGCCACCTTCGAAATCATCAACTCTATGGAGCTGCCTGCCGGTATGGAAGAGAAAAAGCGTTGCGGCGATTATCTTACCCATACCCTCACCACCAAAGTAACCATCACCCGCGGTGTGCATCGCTTGGATATCGAAACCTCTTTTGAAAATCAGGCAGAAAATCATCGCCTGCGGGCCCTCTTTAAGCCCCAAATCCAAACCGATCATGCGCTGGCAGAGGGGCAATTTGATGTGGTGGAGCGGGAAATTGTGCCCTACCATACTTGGGAAAACCCCTGCTATTGCCAAAGAATTCAAACCTTCTTCGGCTTGGAAGAAGAGGGCAAGGGCCTTCTGATCTCCACCCGCGGCCTCAATGAATATGAGATCCTGCGCGATGGGGAAAATACCATGGCCCTCACCCTTCTGCGCTGCATCGACCAAATGGGCGATTGGGGCTATTTCCCCACTCCTGCAGCCCAATGTAAAGGGGAGCATACCCTCTCCTATTCCATTATCCCCTTCGGAAAGGAAAACCGCGCAAAGGCTTTCCATGAAGCCTATACCTTTAATGGCGATCAGCTTTTTGCAAGGGCCGCCGCTACCCATGCAGGCACCCTTCCTGCCGCAAGCCTCACCATCGCGATCGAAGGCGAAATGCTGCCCTTTGCCGCCTTTAAGAAGGCAGAAAAGGCCAAGAGCGCAATCCTGCGGCTTTATAATGCCGATACCAAGAAGCAACCCCTCACCCTGCAACTCGGCAAAGCGGCCAAGGCGATTCACCTTGTAAACCTTGCAGAAGAGCGGCAGGAAACCTTGGCAGAGAATACCGATACCATCACCTACCAAGTTCCCGCCAAGAAAATTCTTACCCTTGAACTGGAATTTTAAATCCATAAAGAGCTGCAAGATC
>JAZPYP010000081.1:0-4163 GCA_045544255.1 Eubacteriales bacterium
CTTTGACCTGACAGATCAAGAATTTTTTGATCCATGTTTGTCGAAGAACGCAGGAATACTGCCGTATTGCAAGTGATGAGGCAGACTTGGGCGAAAAATTATTATTTGTCAGGCGTGGCAGGTTCGAGTTCTGTCACCCTAACCGAGGTGATTGAAAGAATGAAATTTTCTCCTTCCAAAGAACTGAAAGAGCGCAGCATCTGCTATTTTTTGGTGCTGGCGGCTACCGCTCTTTTCATTATGCTCCTGCTCAATTTTTCGGCGGTTTGGGGCGTGGTGAAAGGGATTTTAAAACTATTTGTGCCCTTCTATGTGGGGTTTGTGATCGCCTATCTGATCAATCCTTTTATTAATTTTTTGGAGCGCACTCTTCTTAAAAAAATGCGCTCCCCCACCAAAAAGCGCACCTGCTCCCTGCTGATCGCCTATGCGGCAGTTTTATTGGTGCTTGGCGGAATGCTTTCCTATCTGCTTCCCCAATTGATTTCTAATATCACAAGCCTTATCAACGATATCCCCGATTATTACCGCTCCTTCACCAAAGTGGCGGGCGAGTTTATCGGGGAGCATCCGAGTATCAATGAATTTTATCAGCAATATGCCGAAAAGATCGATGGGTTGATTCAGCAGGCCATCACTGCGCTGACCGGCTATTTAAAGAATCTGCTCCCCGCCCTTGCCAATACCACCATGAAGATCGGAAGCGGGCTGATGAATTTCTTTGTTGGCTTGATCATCTCGATCTATTTCTTGGCCGGCAAGGAAAAATTGATCGCCAAATGCAAGATGATCATCAGCTTCCTTTTCAAAAAGGAAGAGCGGATCAATCGGGTTTTGCTGGTGGGGCAGGTTACCCATGAAAAGACTTTGCATTTCATCACCGCGCAGCTTTTGGATTCCTTAATCGTTGCCATCGTTACCTATCTGGTGATGACCATCTTCGGCTTCCCCTATGCCCTGCTCAATGCGCTGATCATCGGCGTTTTCAATACCATCCCCTATTTCGGGCCATGGATCGGCGCGGTGCCGCCGGGGTTGATTATTTTAATTGTGAAGCCCTCTTATTTGATTTGGTTTATCCTTTATGTGGTTGTGATGCAGCTTTTAGACGGCAATATTTTAAACCCCCGCATTCAGGGAAAGCAGATGAAGCTTTCAGCCCTTTGGATCATGTTTGCCATCTTCCTTTTTGGCGGGATTTTCGGATTTTTGGGTATGGTGATCGGTGTGCCCTTCTTTGCGGTGATCTATTATTTTGTGAGCGCTGCTTTGAATAAGGGGCTGACCATGCAAGGAAAATCCACCGAAACTGCCGACTATGCGCCCCCTGAAGACCGCGCTATCATCGATGATCAAGAGAAAAGTGAGTAAAGAAATGGAAATCAATCAAGCAAAAAGACTGGATCATTTTCAAACCGGCGTTTTTGCCGCCCTTAATGAAGAAAAAGAGCGATATTTAAAGGCCGGCAAAAAGCTTTATAATTTATTTATCGGCACCCCCGATTTTCAGCCTCCCGCCCATATCATCAAAGCCTTGACCGATGCGGCGGCTGATCCCGAAAATTGGAAATATTCCCTTGCCGAGAGCGAAGAGCTTCTTCAGGCGGTATGCGATTATTATAAGGATCGGTTCCAAACTGCTATTCGGCCCTCGATGATCACCGCTGTAAACGGTTCCCAAGAGGGCATGGGGCATATCGGCCTTGCCCTTTGCGATCAGGGCGATATTGTTTTGCTGCCGGATCCCGGCTATCCTGCTTTCGAGGCAGGGGCCTATTTTGGAGAGGCGGAGATCTGCTATTATCCCTTGGTCAAGGAATATGGATTTATGCCGCGGCTCGATCTTTTAGAAGAAGAGATTTTGAAAAAGACCAAATATATGGTGGTTTCCTATCCTTCCAATCCGGTGGGCGCCGCCGCTCCCAAAGAGATCTATCAGGAGCTGATCGGCTATGCTCAAAAATATGGGTTTATCATCATCAACGATAATGCCTATTCCGATATTCTTTTTGATGGCAGAGAAAGCTTCTCTTTCCTTTCGCTGGAGGGCGCTTATGAAGTGGGCGCGGAATTCTTCTCTCTTTCCAAATCCTTCAATGTTACCGGTGCGCGGATCTCTTTTCTGATCGGCAACGAGAAGATCATCGGCGCCATGAAAAAGCTGCGCTCTCAATATGATTTTGGAATGTTTACTCCCATTCAGAAGGCGGCCATTGCCGCCCTCAAAGGCCCCCGCCAAATGGTGCAGGAGCAATGCAAGGAATACCAGCGCAGAAGAGATGCCCTTTGCGGCGGCTTGCGCCGATACGGTTGGGAAATTCCCGATAGCGATGGCACCATGTTCGTTTGGGCGCCCCTTCCCAAGGGATATACCGACTCCACCGGTTTTTGCAAAAAATTGGTGGCAGAAACCGGCGTTTTGGCCACCCCCGGCATCGCCTTCGGCCCAAGGGGCGAAGGGTATATCCGCTTTGCTTTGGTGCTCCCCGCAGAGGAGCTGGAAGAGGTTGCCAAAATAATCGGCAAGAGCGGATTGCTTACTTAATTTTTATAATATAAAAGGAGCGGTAAAAAATCCTTGGATTTTTTACAGCTCCTTTTTAGGGGATAGGAAAAATTGTTTGAAACCTTTAAATCGAGCCGTAACCTTTGGTTACGGGTTACCCGAAGGCGTATGTGATACGCCGAGCGGCTCGATTTACGAAGGTAGCAAAGGGCATCAATAGGAGGGAAATATCGTTTTTTCGATATTTCCTTCCTTTTTTCTTTTGCTTTTTGCATTTTAATTGAATAACTCTTTGCTTTTTCTTGCCCTTTGCGGTTCGGACTATTTTTACAGCCCCTTTGTATGATATTTTTCCATAAACCGCATAAACATAGCGGCGCCTTCGGCGCGGGTAGCGGTGCCATTGGGATTCAGGATATTTTCATTGGTGGCTTTATTTTTCGAGCCGGTGATGATCCCATTGCCTACCGCCCAACGCAGGCCTTTTTTCGCCCAGGATTTCACTTTGCCTGCATCGGCAAACTTATTGAGGGTGGCGGTGGTGGAAACATCTTCCCCGCTATATTGGGCAAAGCTATAAAGCATCTTGGCAATCTCGGCGCGGGTAATCTTCTGATTGGGTGCGAAGCGCCCCTCGCCAACTCCGCTTACAATTCCTTCGTTTGCCGCCCAGTTCGCCGCCTTGGTATAGTAGGATTTTTTCGGAACATCGATAAATCCATAGCTGCCGGTGTTCGCCTTCGGCTTCCCTGCCATTCGATAAAGAATGGTTACCACTTGGGCGCGAGTCATGGTTCCATTCGGAGAAAAGACGCCTTCGGCGGTTCCTTCCATCAACCCATTGCGGTAGCAATAGAAGATCCCTTCATAGGACCAGTTAGAAGCAACGTCGTTAAACATATAGTGCCAAGTGGCATCAGTGAGAGAATCATTATATTTCGAAATTGAAATTTTTGTTTTGTTTGCCTTGGTTCCACCATACCAAACATCGGCAAGATTGGTGCAATTGCGGAATGTATTGATGCCAATTTCTTTAATGCTCTTGGGAAGAGCGATGCTTTCGATAGAGCTGCAGCCGTAAAATGCCCCGTTATCAATGGAAGTTCCGGCGGTGAGGACCACTTCTTTTAAAGAAGTGGGAACATAGTTTGCGTTTTCCTCATATCCGACTCCGCCAAAAAGGCGGCCAAGATATGAAAAACAATACGGTGTGGTAATGGATTCCAAATTATTGCAACCGTAGAAAACACCACTGCCGATGGTGGTTACGCTATCGGGAATGGTGATTGAGGTCAGGCCGGTGCAATCTTCAAAGGCAGAATATTCAATGGAGGTAACGCTATCGGGGATGGTAATGGAGGTCAGGCCGGTGCAACCATAGAAGGCATCGTTTCCAATGGAGGTAACGCTATTAGGAATAGAAACAGAGGTCAGGCTGGTGCAATTATAGAAGGCGGAATATCCAATGGAGGTAACGCTATTAGGAATAGAAACAGAGGTTAGGCCAGTGCAACCACGTAAGACATAATTGCCGATGGTGGTAACACCATCAGGAATGTTGACCGTGATGAGGCCGGTGCATCCGGAGAAGGCACCACTGCCGATGGAGGTAACGCTATCGGGAATAGTGATTGAGGTCAGGCCGGTGCATTCACAG
>JAZPYP010000082.1:0-78777 GCA_045544255.1 Eubacteriales bacterium
AAAAACTGGCTTTTTAAAAGTTTTGTTAATCGCCTTAAAAGCACCTCTTTCGAGGCAACTCTTTGCAATTAACGGGTCCTTTTTCATGATGCTGTTTAATTTTCAAAGTTCCATGCTTTCTCGCTCTTTTCTCGCGAGTGCCTGAATATAATAACACAACCATTTTGGTTTGTCAACACTTTTTTCGAAGAAAATTTGCTTATTTTTCAACAGATTTTTCGACTTTTGAACAGATACAGCCCTCTCGCTCCCAAAGGGGAGCAAAAGGGCTGTTGAAACCTGTTAAAACAGTGGAAAACTCAAGGTTTTTCAGGCACCGAGATCCTCCACATAAAGCTCGCGGACTGCATTTTCATCTGCAGCTTCTTCTACTGCGGGCTTATTGCGCTCTTCCAAGAACTTGGCAGCAACCTGAGGGAAGAGAGCATAGCTCAAAACATCCTCTTCGCACTTGGCAAGCTCACCGGCTTCTGCGCGATATTTTTCAAGTTCGGGTTCCAGAAGATCGGCGGGGCGGCAGGTGATCACTTCTTCATCACCGATTGCCTTCTTGCGCACTTCTTCATTGACCTCTGCAGGCAGGCGACCATATTCGCCGCGCAACAGACCCTTGGATTCCTTACCGACCATTTTATAGCGCTCACCGGCCACCACATTCATTACCGCCTGAGTGCCAACAATCTGGCTGGTGGGGGTAACGAGGGGAGGATAACCAAAATCCTTACGAACTCTGGGAATCTCGGCCAACGCTTCATAATACTTATCTTCAGCGCCCATTTGCTTTAATTGGGAAATAAGATTGGAAAGCATTCCGCCGGGCACCTGATAAAGAAGGGTTTTTGCATCTACATTCAGCACCTTGGGATCCAAAATGCCTTCTGCCTTCATCTTATCGGCCACACCGCGGAAATGGGTGGCAATATCGCTCAATACATTCAGATCCAAACCGGTATCCCGATGGGTGCCCATCAGAGTGGCAACCATGGCCTCGGTGGAGGGCTGAGCGGTACCATTAGCCATCGGGGAAAGGGCGCAGTCTACAATATCAACCCCTGCCCAAGCGGCCATCAGGTTGGTCATATCACCGGTGCCGGTGGTATTATGGGTATGCAGATGGATGGGAACCTTAACCTCTTCCTTCAGCTTCTTAACAAGGCTATAAGCATCCATGGGAAGCAAAAGGTTTGCCATATCTTTAATACAAATTACATCGGCGCCCATGCCCTCAAGAGTTTTTGCCAATTTCACAAAATACTCCTCATTATGCACAGGGCTGGTGGTATAGCTAATAGCAGCCTCGCAGATGCCATTATATTTTTTGCAGCTCTTCATGGCCTGCTCCACATTGCGCACATCATTCAGAGCATCAAAAATACGAATAACATCAATACCGTTTTCAATGGATTTTTCAACAAACTTTTCTACCACATCATCGGCATAATGCTTATAGCCCAAAATATTCTGACCGCGCAGGAGCATCTGCAGCTTGGTTTTGGGCATATATTTTTTCAGGGTGCGAAGCCGCTCCCAAGGATCTTCATTGAGGAAGCGCATACATACATCAAAGGTAGCGCCGCCCCAGCATTCCAAAGACCAATAGCCCACATTATCGAGCTTTTCCAGCGCGGGGATCATATCTTCGATCCGCATTCTGGTGGCAGCCTGAGATTGATGGGCATCTCTCAAGATGGTATCTGTTATATATAAAGGTTTCTTTTCCATTTATATTATTACCTTTCTACTTCAATTAACCAAACATCGCGATCAGCACACCTGCCGCAATCGCAGAACCGATAACGCCTGCAACATTGGGGCCCATAGCATGCATCAGCAAGAAGTTGCCGGGATCTTCCTTCTGACCAACCACCTGAGAAACGCGAGCAGCCATCGGCACCGCGGATACACCGGCAGAACCAATCAGCGGGTTGATCTTCTTCTTTAAGAAGAGGTTCATAAATTTAGCAAGGAGAACGCCGCCTGCAGTACCCAAACCAAAGGCGATAACACCCATTACAATGATCTTAATGGTTTCCAGCTTCAGGAAGGTGGCAGCAGTGGCAGTTGCACCAACGGTGATGCCAAGGAAGATAGTAACGATATTCATCAGCTCATTCTGCACAGTTTTGCTGAGCCGCTCGGTAACCCCACACTCGCGGAAGAGGTTTCCAAGCATCAGGCACCCTACCAAAGGAGCCGCAGAAGGAACCAGCAAAGCCACAAAGGCAGTTACCACAAAGGGGAAGATGATCTTTTCGGTTTTGCTCACAGGGCGCAAGGTTTCCATGCGGATCTGGCGCTCCTTCTTGGTGGTGAGCAGCTTCATGATAGGAGGCTGGATCACAGGAACCAGCGCCATATAGGAATAAGCCGCCACCGCAATGGGGCCGAGAAGCTCGGGAGCGAGCTTGGAGGTAACGAAGATAGCAGTAGGGCCATCGGCACCGCCGATGATACCGATAGAACCTGCTTGAGCCTCGCTGAAGTTCATCAAGCGCGCAGCGGCAAAGGTTGTAAAAATACCGAGCTGGGCAGCAGCGCCAAGCAAAAGGCTCTTGGGATTGGCGATCAGAGGACCAAAATCGGTCATGGCGCCAACGCCGAGGAAGATGAGGCAGGGATAGATACCCAGTTTAACACCGAGATAGAGATAATCCAGCAGACCTGCGGAAACGCTCTGAACATTATTGGCAAGAACAACACCGCCGGAAGTTAGCTGGCCATCCTTTACCACCGCGCCTGCCAGATCGATCACCACATTCGCGCTCTCGGCGATCACCTTGCCGGAAGCATCCAAAAGCTGGCCGGCAGCATTAATCACTGCATCGGCAGAAATGGAAAGGCCGGAAAGCTCACCAAACATAATATTTTGACCATACATGCTATTGGAGAGCAATACTTCACCGGACTGCAAGATTGAATAAACATAGCCTTCCGGCGCTACCAGATGCGCAGTATTAACGAAATCTGCGCCGCCGAAAAGGGACCAATTCACATGGCCGCCTGCGAAAAGGCTCTCATGGAACATTTCTGCACCGGGCAGATTGGTCAGCAGCATGCCAAAGGCAATGGGCAGAAGGAGCAAGGGCTCAAACTGCTTTACGATTGCTAAATAAGAAAGCAGAAAAGCGATACCGATCATGATCAGGCATTTCCAGTTATCGCCGCCAAACATGGCAAAGCCTGTTTGCTGCAAAAAATTAGTAAAAGCTTCTAACATTTTGAAAACCTCCTATTGACTAATAGGATTATTGAATGGAGCAAAGAACATCGCCGCTGGAAACAGTGGCACCCTTCGCAACAGCCACACCTGCAACAGTACCATCGCAAGCAGCCATAATCTCATTCTCCATCTTCATGGCTTCCAAGACAAAGAGAACATCACCCTTCTTAACAGAAGCGCCGTTCTGCACATTGACAGCCAAAATGGTGCCGGGCATGGGGGCAGAAACAGTTTCGCCGCCTGCGGGAGCAGCAACGGGAGCAGCGGCAGGAGCGGGAGCAGCTTCAGCAGCAGGGGCTGCGGCGGGAGCAGCAGGGGCTGCGGCAGGAGCGGCGGGAACACCGTCCATTACCTCAAGAGCTACTTCATAAACAGTACCGTTTACATTAACTTTATACATTTTCATGGTTTTTCTTCCTTTCTTTCATTAAACACTCAAGCGCTTTTGCGCAGTTTACCTTTTCAAATAATCAGTTGACCTTCTTCAAAGATACGATTCGAATCGCACTGACATCGGTGCCAAGGTCCTCTGCGATGCAGCAGGAAATTGCAGCAACCAGCTCTGCGCGATTGGGAATCTCGGATGCAGCAGGCGCAGCAACGGGAGCAGGAGCCACCTCAGCGGCAGGCGCTTGCTTTCCTTCCAGCAAACGAACAACCTTGCCCATCAATACGCACAGGATCACAATGCAGATCAAACCCAAAAACACAACACCAATTCCAAGCATAACAACATTGCCAATGGGCATGGTTCCGGGCACCATCAAAGCGGTGTTTATCATCGAAATTAACCTCCTTTCCGAATAAAACCCCATATTTTCCTATTGTGGATAATTTTATCATGATAGTCAAGCAATGTCAACGGCTTATTATACAAATAAAGGCAGAATTTTCCACAAAATTTAAGCACAATTCTAAAGATATTATCCGCAAAAGATGCTTTTCTATGTATTCAGACTTGATATTACAAACTTTCTGTGATATATTAATCACATAGTAAAATATTTGGAGAAAATAATGATCAAATTTTTATGGACAACCCTTTGGGGCCAAATTCTTTTAACCCTTTTGGTTTCGATGGTTCCTGTTATCGAATTGCGGGGCGCCATTCCCCTTGCCACTGCTCATGGCCTTGATTTTCGCATCGCCATTCCGGTGGCGATCATCGGCAATCTTTTGCCGGTGCCTTTTATTATCGTTTTTGTGCGCAAGGTGTTTGCCTGGATCCGCAAGCATCTGCCGAAATTAGATGGCTTTATCACCAAGTTGGAAAATCGGGCCAAATCCAAGACCGATACAGTATTGAAATATGCTTTTTGGGGGCTTTTCATCTTTGTGGCGATCCCCCTGCCCGGCACCGGCGCCTGGACCGGCGCCCTCATCGCCGCCATGCTGGATATGCGGCTGAAAAAAGCCTTCCCCTCCATTGTGCTCGGAGTAGTTACTGCGGGAATTGTGGTTGCCTTTGTAAGCTATGGCGCATTAGCCATCTTCACTTAAAGCAAAAAGAGATAGAAACCGCTTGGTTTCTATCTCTTTTTTAAATGATGAGCGAAAAAAGCTTTGCGCCCAGCGAAATGAAAAGGCAGGCAAGCAGGCCGCAAAGGGTTGGAAGAAGAAAGGCGGCAAGGGTCCATTTTTTGCTTCCCGTTTCTTTATATACAGTAAGCAGCGTTGTGGAGCAGGGCCAATGAAGCAGAGAAAAGAGCATGGTGCAAAGGGCGGTAACCCAAGTCCAGCCCTCGGCAGAAAGCAAGGCGCCAAGCTCGGCCAAGGAAGAAAAATCCATAAGCATTCCTTGGGAAAGATAGGCCATCATGATAATTGGGATCACAATCTCATTGGCAGGAAAGCCAAGAATGAAGGTCCCAAGGATCACTCCATCCATTCCCAAAATCCGCCCCAAAGGATCCAAAAAGGCGCTCAAATGGCCAAGAAGGCTCAAATCACCAATAGAAAGATTAGCAAGAAGCCAGAGAATCGCTCCCGCAGGCGCCGCCACAATGGCGGCTCTGCCGAGCACAAACAAGGTGCGATCCAGAACCGAGCGCAAAAGCACCTTTCCCACCTGCGGCCTTCGATAAGGGGGCAACTCCAGAATAAATGAGCTGGGCTCCCCTTTCAAAAGGGTGGCGGAAAGCAGGCGGGAAACCAAAAAGGTCAGAAATATCCCCAAAAGAATGATCCCTGTTAGGCAAAGGGATGAAAGGAGCGATCCTCCCTTCCCGCCAAAGCCCACAAAGAAAATAGAGATCAGCGCAATCAAAGTTGGAAATCGGCCATTGCAGGGCACAAAATTATTTGTTAATATTGCAATCAAGCGCTCTCTTGGAGAATCGATGATGCGGCAGCCTGTAACCCCCACTGCATTGCAGCCAAAACCCATACACATGGTAAGCGCCTGCTTCCCGCAGGCCTTGCATTGCCCAAAGGGCCGATCCAGATTATAGGCCACCCGCGGCAAAAATCCCATATCTTCCATCAGCGTGAAAAGCGGAAAAAAGATCGCCATGGGCGGCAGCATCACCGCCACTACCCAAGCAAGGGTGCGGTAGGCGCCCTCCACCAAAATTCCATGAAGCCAACGGGGCGCTCCCAACCCCAAAACCCAATCGGAGAGCACCTCCTGAAATCCAAACAGCACCTTTCCAAGCCATGCAGAAGGATAATTGGCGCCTTCCATGGTGAGCCAAAAGATTGCCGCCAAAAAAAGAAGCATGATGGGATAGGCGGTCCATTTACCGGTGAGAATCCGATCGATTTTGCGATCCCGCCGATGGGGCTCGGCAGGGGCACGCACCACCTCTTTAGCAATTTTTTCCGCCTGACGCATCAAAGGCTCCTCTTTCCTCTCAGGCCGCTCTTGAGGGGCATCGATCCATTGATCCATAGCCGAAAGAAGGGCGGCCCCACCGCTCTTTTTTCGCCCCTCGATCATCACAACCGGTGCTCCCAAATGCTTGGAAAGGGCCTCCCCATCGATCGAGATCCCCTTGCGCTTTGCCTCATCTATCAAATTGACGCAAACCAGCACCTTTTTGCAAAGAGCCATGATCTGAAGCACCAAAAAAAGATTGCGCTCCAAGCAGGTGGCATCGCAAACCACCACAATGCCATCGGCGCCTCCCTCCTGAATAAAATCTCTTGCCACCGCTTCTTCAGGGGAATGGGCGAGAAGGGAATAAGTACCGGGAAGATCCACTAAAGTATAGTGATACTGCTCGGTGACGCACTCCCCTTTTGCCACCGCAACAGTCTTCCCTGTCCAATTTCCGGTATGCTGATGCAGACCGGTCAGTTGATTAAAAAGAGTGCTTTTTCCTACATTCGGATTTCCCGCAAAGGCAATGATCCGCTCCATTAATCCGCCTCCTCTGCAATAATATCTTTTGTATCCTTCCCGCGCAAGGCAATCACCGCGCCTCGGATCAAAAAGGCCGCGGGATCCCCCAAAGGAGCAATACCAACGCACTCCACCATTGTTCCCTCCAGCAAACCAATATCCTGCAATCGCGCGCGAATGCTCGGCGCGCAGGCGAGATTTTTTATAAAAAGCCGCTCTCCTACCGCGGCGTTCTTCAAGGCTTTTTCCATCATTCTTTTCCCCCTTTATCTCATTCTATTAAAAAAGGTTAAAGAATGTTAATCTTCCAAAGGGTTGCGATTTTTTTAAAAAGGGTGTATTATTATCATGAATAAATAGGGTAACAGAAGAAGAAGGAGGAGGATCTGCCCATGGGAAAGCAGCATTGGATGCGCCCGCGGCATCGCCTGATCCGCAACCTTGCCTATTGCGTGCTTGCGCCGGTGGCTTGGTTGAAATTCGGCGCAAAAATTGAAAAATTCAAAGAGCAGGAAAAGCGCCCTTATCTGATCCTTTTAAATCATACCACTGCTTTTGACCAATTCTTTGTTGGCATGGCATTCAAAGGGCCGATTTATTATATGGCTACCGAGGATATTTTTTCCAAGGGCTGGATCTCTTCCCTGCTGCGCTTTGCCATTGCCCCGATCCCCATTAAAAAGCAGACCACCGATCTGCGGGCAGTTAAAACCTGCCTGAAGGTTGCAAAGGAGGGCGGCACCATCGCCATCGCTCCCGAAGGCAATCGTACTTATAGCGGGAAAACCGAATATATGAACCCCGCCATTGCGCCTTTGGCCAGAAAATTGGGGCTTCCTTTGGTGCTCTTTCGCATTGAAGGGGGATATGGAGTGCAGCCTCGCTGGAGCGATTGCATTCGCAAGGGGAAGATCCGCGCCTATGTTGGCAGGGTGGTGCAACCGGAAGAGTATGCGGGCCTTACCAATGAGGAGCTGATGGCCCTTATTGAAAAAGAGCTGATGGTGAATGATGCCAAGGCTGATGCCACCTATCGGCATAAAAACGCCGCCGAATATCTGGAGCGGGCTATTTATATCTGCCCCAAATGCGGCCTTTCCACCTTTGAAAGCCATGGAGATGCCATTGCCTGCAAAAAATGCGGCCTATCTGCCGGATATCTGCCCACCACCGAGCTGGAAGGGGTGCCCTACCGATTTGTAAACGATTGGTACGAGGCCCAAAAGAAATTTATCAATCAATTTGATTCCACCGCTCATACAGAGGTTCCCCTTTATGAGGAGAAGACAGATCTCTATGAAGTAATCGTCTATAAAAATAAAAAGCTGATCCAAAAAGATGCGCCCCTTATCCTTTATGGCAACCGCTTGATCCTGAATGGGAAAGAGCTCCCCTTTGATGCCCTCTCTGCCATCACTGTTTTGGGCCGCAATAAGCTCAATATCTATCATGATGGGCGGGTTTATCAGCTCAAGAGCGGCAAGCGGTTTAATGCCCTCAAATATGTGCAGCTCTTTCATCGGTATAAGAACATTGCAAAAGGAGAAGAAGATGGAGAATTTTTGGGATTATAGTGTATGGAGCACCTTTTTACTCATCGGCATTTTGCTTTCAAGCCTTTTAGTGGCCAATATTCTGAAGAAAAACATTCCGTTTATGCAGGATTCCCTGATCCCAACTTCTGTTTTGGGCGGCGGTGTCTTGCTGATCCTTTCGGGAATTATTAAGGCCATCACCGGCCAAACCCTTTTTGAAGCCGCCATCTTTGATGGCAGAGCCTACGGCACTCTGGAGATGCTGACCTATCATACCCTCGCTCTTGGCTTTATCGCCTCCACCTTTAAAAGCAGCGATCAAAAGCTTTCCAAAAAGCGGGCGACAGAAATCTTCAATACCGGTGTGAATACCGTTTCAACCTATCTTCTGCAAGCAGTGGTGGGCTTTGGCATCACCATTATCGCTTCCTTTATCTTAAAGGATTTCTTCAAGGCCGCAGGGGTTTTGCTCCCCTTTGGCTATGGGCAGGGCACCGGTCAGGCCATGAACTACGGCAACATTTATGAAACCGAGTTCGGCTTCTCCGGCGGCAAGAGCTTTGGGCTGACCATTGCGGCTCTCGGATTTTTGAGCGCCTCCATCGGCGGCGTGATCCATCTGAATATCTTAAAGCGCAAAGGGCTTTTGAAAAAGAGCGGCGAAAAAGATGCTCTGAATCGGGAGCAGATCGAAGCGGAAAATGAAATTCCCATGCAAGAGAGCATGGATAAGATGACGGTGCAGATCGCGCTGATCGCTGTGGCTTATATCCTTTCTTATGGTTTGATGGTTGCGCTGGGGGCGCTGCTGCCGGGCATGAAATCGGTGATCTTCGGATTCAATTTCCTTCTCGGCGTTTTGGCGGCCACTCTGGTGAAATTCATTTTGAACCTTCTTAAAAAGATGAATTGGCGCAAAAAGGAATATACCAACGACTTTTTGATGACCCGCGCTTCCAATTTCTTCTTCGACCTGATGGTTGTGGCAGGCATCGCCGCTATCCGCCTTGATGTTTTGGAAAAGTATTGGGGCATCATGCTGATTCTTGGAGTGGTTGGTTTGGCGATCACCTATATCTATAACCGCATTACCGCAAAAGCGCTCTTCCGCGAATATGAGCAGGAGCAATTTTTAACCATGTATGGCATGCTGACCGGCACCGCCTCCACCGGCATCATCTTGCTTCGGGAGATCGATGGCGATTTTAAAACGCCCGCCTCTGATAATCTGGTTTATCAAAATTTCCCCGCCATTGTATTCGGCTTTCCCATGATGCTGCTGGCAACCCTTGCCCCTCAAAAGCCCTATCTCACCTTGCTCATTCTCGCCCTCTTCTTTATTGCGATGAATATCATCCTCTTCCGCTCCTTTATCTTTAGGAAAAAGAAATAAAACCGATCCCCAAAGCCAACTGCGGTTTTGGGGATTTTTTATTGAAAAAATAAAAGGCCTATGGTAAAATATCCCTTTGGAAGGAGGGATTTTCAATGATTTTTTCGGTTACAATCGGAATACTGACCTGCGCCATGCTGATTTTATTGGTTTTTATTAAGCCTTCGGTAAAGATCGGCCATGAGCAGATCAGCATTTATTGGCTCCCTCCCCTATTCGGTGCCCTTGCGCTGACCTTCGGCGGCGCTCTTTCCTTTAAGGAGGTCTTTATCGGGCTGACCGCATCGGGCGAGATGAACCCCATTAAAATTTTGATCCTCTTCTTTTCCATGACGCTGATCTCGGTCTTTCTTGATTGCGCAGGCTTCTTTCGCTATCTTGCAGAGAAGATCCTGGGAAGAGCGGGCAGCAGCCAAAGGGTGCTCTTTTTCACCCTTTATATCACTGTTTCGATCCTCACGATCTTTACCTCCAACGACATTATTGTTTTAACCTTTACCCCCTTTATCTGCTATTTCACGCGGCAGGCGAAGATCGATCCCCTGCCCTATCTTTTCTGCGAATTTATTGCCGCCAATACTTGGAGCATGCTGCTGATCATCGGCAACCCCACCAATATCTATCTTGCCACCGGCGCCGAGGTTTCCTTCTTTGCCTATCTGAAGGCTATGGCCCTGCCCACCCTTTTTGCAGGGCTCGGCTCTCTTTTGATCCTTTGGCTTCTTTTTAAAAAGAAGCTCTCTGCCCCTCTCTCCCATCAGGAATCCTCTGTTTTAAAATTGGATCGGCCGTTGGTGGGGATCGGGCTTTTGCATCTCTTGCTCTGCATCTCTTTTTTGGTGCTCTCTTCCTATATTGATCTGCCCATGTGGATCATTGCTTTTATCGCTTTTTTGAGCCTTTTTATCTCGGCTTTTATCTATCTTCTTTGCCGCAATCGCCGCCCTGTGATTTTAATCGAGGCCATCAAGCGCGCCCCCTTCGAGATGGCGCCCTTTATCCTATCCATGTTCACCCTTGTTCTGGCCTTGGAAAAATACGGTGTTACCCACCGGATCGCCGATACTCTTTCTGCGCTGCCCGCTTCATGGAGCTTTGGCATCGGCTCTTTTCTCTCGGCCAATCTGATGAATAATATTCCCATGAGCGTTCTCTTTTCGGGGATCTGCCAAAATCTTGATAGCGCCATCAAGCCTGCCGCGCTCTTTGCATCGGTCATCGGCTCCAATCTCGGCGCCTTCTGCACCCCGCTTGGGGCTTTGGCAGGGATTATGTGGATGCAGCTGCTCTCGGCTCAGGGAATCAAGCTTTCTTTTGCCCGCTTTTCCCGCTATGGGGCGCTGATCGCCGCCCCCACCCTGATTTTTGCAATTTTGGGGTTGATTTTGAGTATTTGATCTTATATAATAAAGATAGAAAACATCATCTGACGAGAAAGATCCGTCTGACTCGAAAGGGAGGATATAGAGAAACCCGAAAAGCGGGTCTTTTTGGCTATGCTCCCTTAAAAGGGAGCATTTTTTATTGGAGGATTTAAAACAATGGAAAATCGCATCGCCCTATTGGGGCTTGTTGTGGAAGAAGCGGAGGCGGCGGAGCCCCTCAATGCTCTCTTGCATGAATATAAAGACTATATTGTTGGCCGCATGGGAATCCCCTATCGGGAGCGGGGGATCAGCCTGATCAGCATTGTGATCGATGGGCCGGGGGATATCATCAATTCCCTCTCCGGCAAGGCAGGGCAGCTAAAGGGCATCTCGGCCAAAACCCTTTATGCCAAGCTCCCCGAGGAAAAGCAATGAAAGCCCTCATTGATAAGCTTGAAAAAAATCGCATATTGACCGAAGAAGAGTTCATCGCCCTGATCGAGGGGCGCAATGAGCAGGATGCCGAATATCTCTTTGCCCGCGCAAGAGAAGCGCGCCATCGGATCTATGGCAAGGATATCTTTATCCGCGGGCTGATTGAATTTACCAATTTTTGCAAAAATGATTGCTATTATTGCGGCATTCGCTGCTCCAACCGCAAAGCGGAGCGCTATCGGCTCTCGGAAGAAGAAATTCTTCTTTGCTGCGAGAAGGGCTATGAGCTGGGCTATCGCACCTTTGTGCTCCAAGGGGGGGAGGATCCAAAATATACCCCCGATCGAATCGCTTGCCTTATAAAAATCATTAAGGCGCGCCATCCCGATTGCGCCATTACCCTCTCTTTCGGGGAGCATGATAAAGAAACCTATCGCCTATGGAAAGAAGCCGGCGCGGATCGGTATCTTTTGCGGCATGAAACTGCCGATGAAGATCATTATCGCGCCCTGCACCCCCAAAGCCTCACTCTGAAAAATCGCAAAGAATGCCTCTATGCCCTGAAGGATTTGGGCTATCAGGTGGGATGCGGGTTCATGGTGGGCTCCCCTCATCAAACCGCCGCCACCATTGCAAAGGATCTGCTCTTTATCCATGAACTGCAGCCTCAAATGGTGGGGATCGGGCCCTTTATCCCCCATCGGGATACCCCCTTTGCCAAAGAGCCCCAAGGGGATCTTTTCCTCACCCTTTATCTTTTGGCCATTGTTCGATTACTGCTTCCCGCGGTGCTGCTCCCTGCCACCACCGCCCTTGGCTCTATCCATCCGGAAGGGCGGGAAAAGGGAATTTTAGCAGGCGCTAATGTATGTATGCCCAATTTATCACCGGAAGGTGTTCGGGATAAATATTCATTATATAATAATAAGCTTTCCACCGGCAGCGAGGATGCTTTGCAAAAAAGCGCCCTTGCAAAGCAGATGGAAAGAATCGGCTATCAATTAGTCGTTGATCGGGGAGACCCAAAGTTACACCCCAAGAAAGGAGAACAAACCAATGTATGACGTAAAAAGTAAAAACGCGGTTGATTTTATCAATCATGAAGAGATCGAGGCGACTCTCGCCTATGCCGATGCCCATAAGACCGATGGGGCGCTGATCGATGAAATTTTGGAAAAGGCAAAGCTGCGCAAGGGCCTTACCCATCGGGAAGCAAGCGTGCTCCTTGCCTGCGAGCTGGAGGATAAAAATCAAGAGATCTTTGCTTTGGCCAAGGCCATTAAGCAGGAATTCTACGGCAACCGCATTGTGATGTTTGCGCCCCTTTACCTTTCCAATTATTGCATCAATGGTTGCCTCTATTGCCCCTACCATGCCAAGAATAAGCATATCCCCCGCAAAAAACTTACCCAAGAAGAAATCAAGGCAGAGGTGATCGCCCTGCAGGATATGGGCCATAAGCGCCTTGCCCTTGAGGCAGGGGAAGATCCCAAAAATAATCCTTTGGAATATATTTTGGAATCCATCAAAACCATCTATTCCATTAAGCATAAAAACGGAGCCATTCGGCGGGTTAATGTGAATATTGCGGCCACTACTGTTGAAAACTATCGCAAATTAAAAGAAGCCGGCATCGGCACCTATATTCTTTTCCAAGAAACCTACCATAAAGAAAGCTATGAGCGGCTTCATCCCACCGGCCCCAAGAGCAATTATGCCTACCATACCGAGGCCCATGATCGCGCCATGGAAGGCGGGATCGATGATGTGGGGCTGGGAGTGCTCTTTGGATTGGAGCTTTATCGCTATGAATTTGCAGGGCTCCTGATGCATGCGGAGCATCTGGAGGCCGCCTTCGGCGTTGGCCCCCATACCATCAGCGTTCCCAGAGTTTGCCCTGCCGATGATATCGATCCCGATTCCTTCGATAATGGCATCTCTGATGAAATTTTCCAAAAGATCGTTGCCTGCATTCGGGTGGCAGTGCCCTATACCGGCATGATCATCTCCACCAGAGAAAGCGCCAAAACAAGAGCAAAGCTTTTGGAGCTGGGCGTTTCCCAGATCAGCGGCGGCAGCCGCACCAGCGTTGGGGGCTATACCTGCGAGGAGCGGGAGGATGAGACCTCTCAATTTGATGTTTCCGACCGCCGCACCCTTGATGAAGTGGTGCGTTGGCTGATGGAACTTGGGCATCTGCCCTCTTTCTGCACCGCCTGCTATCGGGAGGGGCGGACCGGAGATCGGTTTATGCAGCTTTGCAAATCCGGCCAGATCCATAATTGCTGCCTTCCCAACGCCCTGATGACCTTGCAGGAATACTTAATGGACTATGCCTCCCCCGAAACCCGCGCCATCGGCGAAAAGCTGATTCGGGAGCAGATGCAGGATATTCCCAAGGAAAAGGTGCGCGAGATTGTGAATGAGCGCCTTGAAAAGATCGCTGCCGGCGAGCGGGATTTCCGCTTCTGAAATAGGGGTGGCGCTATGAGTAGTTTAAATCAAACCCCCGCCGCAGGGCGGGCGCATATTGCCTTTTTCGGCCTTCGGAATGCGGGAAAGAGCAGCCTTGTGAATGCCTTTTGCGGGCAGGAGATCTCTATTGTTTCCGATATTTTGGGCACAACTACCGATCCGGTGCAAAAAGCCATGGAGCTTTTGCCCTTGGGGCCGGTGATGATCATCGATACCGCAGGCCTTGATGATGAGGGGGCTCTTGGCGCCCAAAGGGTTGCCCGCTCCAAGCGCATCCTTAATAAAACCGACCTCGCCGTTTTGGTAACCGATGCAGGCCGCCCCCTCAATGCCCTCGAAGAAGAGCTTCTTGCCCTGATCAAGCAAAAAGAGATCCCCTTTATTATTGCCAAAAATAAAGCCGACCTTTTGGAAGAGATGCCGAAAAATGAAGGGCAAACCCTTTATTTGAGCGCCAAAACAGGCGAAGGCATCGAAAGCTTAAAGGAGCTTGCTGCCAAAACTGCTCTTGCAGATAAAAAAGAGCGGCCGCTGGTGCGGGATCTTTTAAAGCGGGGCGATCAGGTGATCCTTGTATGCCCCATTGATGAGGCGGCGCCCAAGGGGCGGATCATTCTGCCCCAGCAGCAAACCATTCGGGATATTTTAGATGCCCATGCTGCAGTGATGGTCTGCCAGGATAGCGAATTGCCCGAAACCCTTGAAGCCTTGAAGGCGCCCCCGCGCCTGATCATTACCGATAGTCAGGTTTTCGGCAAGGTGAGCAAAATGGTGCCGACCGAGATTCCCCTAACCTCTTTTTCCATTCTGATGGCAAGAATGAAGGGAGATCTCTCTTTGGCGGTGGCGGGAGCAAAAGCCATTGAAACCATCAAAAAGGGCGATAAGATCCTGATTGCGGAGGGCTGCACCCATCATCGCCAATGCAACGATATCGGCACAGTCAAGCTCCCCCGATGGATCCGCGACTATACCAAAACCGAGCCTGAATTTTCCTTTGCCTCCGGCCAAACCTTCCCCGAAGATCTTTCGGCATATAAAATGGTAGTCCATTGCGGTGGCTGCACCCTCAACGATCGGGAGATGCAATATCGCCTGCGCTGCTGCGCCGATCAGGGGATTCCGGTAACCAACTATGGCATTCTTATCGCTTATCTTAAGGGGATCCTGCCCCGCACCATTGCCCCTTTCCCCGATCTTGCAAAAATCCTTGCAAATTCTTAAAAAATAGAGTATTATAATAAAAAACTTAAAAGGAGTATCCCCGAAAATGAATATTGTTTGCCTTGATATGGAGGGCGTATTAGTTCCTGAAATCTGGATCGCTTTCGCGGAGGCCACCGGCATTCCCGAATTTAAGCGCACCACCAGAGATGAGCCCGATTATGATAAACTGATGGCCTACCGCCTGAATCTTTTGGAAAAGCATAACCTTGGCCTTAAAGAGATTCAGGAAGTGATCGCCACCATCGATCCCTTCCCCGGCGCCAAAGAGTTTTTAGATGATCTGCGGGCTACCACCCAGGTGATCATCCTCAGCGATACCTTTGAGCAGTTTGCTCAGCCTCTTATGAAAAAGCTTGGCTGGCCCACCATCTTCTGCAATACTCTTGAGGTTGCCGAAGATGGCAAGATCACCGGTTATAAAATGCGGGTTGCAAAATCCAAGCTGACCACTGTGCGCGCCCTGCAATCCATCGGTTATGAGACCATCGCCGCCGGCGATAGCTTTAATGACCTTGGCATGATCGAGGCCAGCAAAGCAGGCTTCCTTTTCCGCTCCACCGAGCAGATCAAAAAGGATTATCCCCAATACCCTGCCTTTGAGGAATATGATGATTTCCTCGCCGCCATTAAAGCAGCCCTTTAAAAATTTAAACGCGGCTTTTAATTTTAAAAAAGCCGCGTTTTCTTTTATGAAAACTGCCTCGGAGAAGAAATAATCTTCTCCGAGGCAGTTTTATTTTATAGAATGATTAGAGAATCGCTTTTGCAAGGGCAGAAGCATCAGCGGTATCTACCAGACCATCGCCGGTAAGATCCATTACTTCAAGGAGGATCACATTATCGGTGATCTTGCCGTTTGCATAGCGCAAGAGGCGCACAAGGTCGGCCAGATTAACTTCTCCATCCATATTGGCATCGCCCTCTGCAAAGCTTTCCAGCTCCGCTTCGGCGGCAAAGAGGATCGCTTCATTTTCAAGATAAGGCTTTGCGTTTGCATGGAGAGATTCATAAGCCCTGATCGCCTCGCGCAAAGCCTTAAGGCTGCTAAGCTTCACTTCGCCGATAGCGGCGATCTTGGCATCTACCTGCCCTGCCATGCTTGCATAGGCTTTCAGCTCTGCAAGGCGAGCCTCTGCATCCTGCAGATCCTCAAGTCCGGTTACATATCCCTTCGCGGTATTAGAAAGAGCATCATAAGCGGCTCTTGCCTCTTCGATCTTGGCTTCGCTCTGCAGATCAATCAGAGGAAGAGGCCCGATGGCATCGATCTTGGCATCCACTGCAGCGGCTGCATCCTTTGCTTCCTGCTCGGCTGCCAAAGCTGCATAAGCAGCTTCTGCATCCTGCAGTCTTGTATATTGGGTAACATATTCCTTTGCAACCAAGCTAAGGGCATTATATGCAGCTCTTGCATCTTCAATGGCAGCCTTGCTATTAAGGGTTACCTGACCGATTGCAATGATCTTGGCATCCACTGCAGCGGCTGCATCCTTTGCTTCCTGCTCGGCTTCCAAGGCAGCATAAGCGGCTTCTGCTTCCTCCAGAATCTGAAGTTTGGTTACATAGGATTTCGCAAGATCGCTCAATGCGTTGTAGGCCGCTCTTGCGGTATCGATAGCAGTCTTGCTATTCTTGGTTACATTTCCAATAGCGGCAATCTTGCCATCCACAACGCTTGCCTCTTCAGCTGCAAAGATGGCGGCATATGCGCTCTCGGCCGCTCTCAAGGCAGAGCCCTTGGTAACGAAGCCTTTCGTCTCTTCGGTGAGGGCATCATAAGCGGCTCTTGCAGTATCGATAGCCGTCTTGCTATTCTTGGTTACATTGCCGATAGCTGCAATCTTGGCATCCACTGCGGCAGCAGCAGCCTTCATCTCATCAACAGATGCCATATCGGCAGTATATTCCCCGCCGAAGAGATGATACTCATAGATCCGCAATACATGCTGACCGGAGGTCTGATTATAGGTATTGCAAGGAGAGGTAACATAGAGGCGGAATTGCTCGCCTACCACCGGCTCGGAAAGGGTACGATTCACTACGGTGAGGGTGTTATTGGTAACTGCATCCACATCTACCCAAGTAGAACCCTTCAAAACCTGCAGCTTCATATTGGTGGTGATATAATCGGTGCGGTTTTCTGCAGTGCCGGCACCGGTATTATGCACCAGCCAATTATTCACAACAACCTTCTTGCCGAAGTTGATGACCAGCCAGTGATCCGAATTCTGAGCAGAACACCATTTAGAAGCATCCTGATCCACAATACCATCCATGGCATTGGCAGGGGTTTGAGTTGCCTCGCTATGGTTGGTAGAGAGCTTGGAAGGATCGATCTTATAGTTGAGAGACTTGGTATAGTTTATGCTCTTCACAAGACCATAAACACCATTTTGCAAGGTGCTGAATGCGCTGAGAAGATCAGTAGCAGAAGCGCCGGTATTCTCAAGAGTGGTCTTTGCGGTGGCTTTTGCAGAAACGAGGGTATTCCAGCTGGCGGTAGTATATTGATATTCTACCAAATTCGCGGTGGAATCATAAAGCTTCTGCAGATTTACTCTTACCGATGCAGCATCGGCGTTTGCCTTTTGACCAAAGAGATGGAACTCATGGATTCTTGCATGGTTATCGGCGCCGCAATCGGTAATATAGAGGCGGAAGCTCTTGCCCACTGCAGGAGCAGAAAGATCATAGGTGATAATATCGGTGGTATTCCCGGTAGTGCTATAAAGATCTACCCAATTCTCGCCCACCTTCATCTGCACCTTGAAGCTATCGGTAATAAACTTGGCAGCTTCGGTACCTGCATTCCAAAGGGCGAAGGTTTGAACCAATACATCGCTATTGAAATCGATCTGCAGCCAATGGGAAGAGGTATTGGCATGGGTACACCATTTATTACTCTTGGTTACATTTCCGTCAAAAGCAAGGCTTGCCGCACCGTTGGTCTGATCATCCACGGTAACCGTTACCCCTGCGGGTACCTGATAGGTCAGAGCCTTTTGGAGATTGAGATTCTTTGCAAGGCCATCGATGGCGGCTTGCAGAGTATTCTTCGCATTATTAAGAGCATCGGCAGATGCGCTTTGGTTATCCAGAGCAGTCTTTGCTGCATTTTTAGCAGTAACAAAAGTGTTCCAGCTGTTGGTGGTATACCAATGCTCTGCATAAGAAGCGGTGGAATCATAGAGAAGCTGCAGGCTCTCTCTTGCAGAGCCGCTGCCGCTTGCTCCCCCCTGCTCTGCGCTCATCAGCTCGATCTCGGAGAGGATAACGGAACCGGTGGTATAAACATCTACCCGATAATCGGTATAGGCACCTTGATCATCCACGGTAAAGCCCTTGGTTTCGGTAGTCCATTTGAAGGGCTGATTATCGGTCTTATCCAGCAGTTTCCAATTTGCACCGTCGTTGGAGCCATAGAGGGCGTAAGCACCGGGGTTGGAAGCAATGGTGCTGCCGGAGCTTAGGGTATACATTCCGATGGTTCTTGCAGAATCAAAATGGTAATAAACCGAAGCCTTACCATTGGCCGAAGCAACCGTTGCCTGGGTGGTGGCAGTATTATCAAAGAGCTTTGCGGTATTGGTGCCCGCGTTGCTATAGGCCCGCTCCACATTGGTGCTGCTATCGGTAATGATTACGCCGGATTTAGTCTGATCCTTCAAGGGATTGGGAGCAGCAGAGCCTTTGGTAATCGAGGTGGGTGCGGAATCAGCGCCCCACTCGGTAGGCTCATCGGTCATCTTGAAATTCAGCACTGCCCCATTCTCGGTCAGATCGGTCTGGGCGATAGAGGTCTTATTATAGGCCTTACCATTGATCTTCAGGCTTTCCACATATACGTTTTCAGCGCTGTTGTTTTCCGCGTTGATCACAATATCCTTACCATTTTGCAGATGGATGGTAGCCTTATCAAAGAGAGGAGAGCCGATTGCCAGCTCGCCGCTTCCCATATTCAGGGGATAGAGGCCAAGAGCAGAGAGCACATACCAAGCAGCTTGCTCACCGCCATCGTCATCGCCGATATAGCCACCACCGCATTGGGCGTTGACATAGCAACGCTGCAAAATTTCTCTCACAGTGCTTTGGGTCTTATAGGGAGAGCCGGTATAGAGATACATATAAGGCAGATGATGAGCAGGCTGATTATTATGCTCATAAACACCCATCTTCACCTGAGCCACCTCATAAAGCTCATGGGTAGCGCCGCCATAGCGGTTTTCCTCATGATCCCAGATGAGATCGCCATAGGTATTGAATACCGAATCCAGCTTTGCCTCCATCTCAGCCTTGCTGCCATAGAGGTTCACAAGGCCCTGCCCATCATAGGGCGCATCAAAGGCCATGATATAGGGGAAGGATTCCATATAATCGCCGTCATACCAAAGGGGATTGAGATCCTCTTTCCATTCAGCTCTGGTATCTTCCTCGATGCCGCGGAACCATTCATATTTGGTATCAAACATATTTACATAGTTGATGGCGCGGTTCATCATATAATTATAGGTATCGGTATCGCCGACTTCCTTTGCGATTTGGGCAATGCCGTAATCGTTATAATAACCGGCCAAAGCCCAGGAGAGAGCGCACTCGCGGGTAGAATCATCGGTAATATAACCCTTGAAGAGATATTCATCCAATCCATCTCTTCCGCCGGCAGCCCCTGCAAAGGTCGACATAGTGGCATTCTTCACCGATGCCTCATAAGCCTTTTGCAATACATCCGCATCCAGCTCAAGCCCTCTTGCGAGAGCATCGCCGAAGATGATATCGGTGCTGGTGCCGCACATGCAATCCATGCCGATGGAGGAGGTCCAGCGGGGGATCCAGCCGTTATCATCATAATGGCAAAGGAGGCCTTCGATCATCTCAGCAGTAGCATCGGGATCCAGAAGGGTCATCAACGGCCAGGTGGTGCGATAGTTATCCCAGAAGCCGTTATTATAATAAAGCTTACCATCTTGAACGGTCTTGCTGCCATAGATGCCTTTATATTGCCAGCCGCCCTCAGAACCTGCTCCGGTATACTCGCCCATATGATTGGGATAGAGGTAGGAGCGATAAAGATGGGTATAGAAATTGATCAGCTGGCTTTGGGTTGCGCCCTCGATCTCGATGGCACCCAGCTTCTCCAGCCATACATTTTCAGCCTCGGTACAGATCTCCATAAAGGTCTTATTACCAAGCTCCCGATCATAATTCTTCTTTGCCTGCTCGGCGCTGATGAAGGAGGTGGCCACCTTCATGGTAACGCTATCAGCAGAGAAATAAGCGGTGGTGGAATCATAAGAAGAGATGGCCTGATCAAAGGTACCATAGACATACATCTTCTCTACACCATGGTTCACGGTAGCATCCACAACAGCCGCAAAGCTTTTGCCGCTTTGGTTAATGGAAAGACCGCTCACCTTACCGGTGATGGTATCGTTGATTCCCTTGAGGATGATGCCTCGGGTGGTGAGATTTGCATCATAGGTTACCCGCAATGCTGCACCATGCTCGGTGGTGGTCAGCTCTGCTTTGGTGCCTGCAGCGCGACCATTGGAATCCTTATCAAAGGTAACGCTATAGTAATGGGCCTTTGCGATCTCATTTTCGCGGGCAAAGGTGGTATCCTCCACCGAGCCGCCGTTGGTGGGCGCAAAGTTCCAATTGATCATATCGCCGATATGATAATTGGCCTGATGGGAGCAGGTAAAGCCTTTGAGATAATCCCGCTCATAATAATAAATGGTACGAAGCTGATTGGAAGCGTTCACATTCATGGGCGCCCAGAGATTGAAGCTATGGGGCAGTGCCACAAAGGGAGCGCTCTTACCGAAGGAATAGCAGCCGAGAGCCGAATCATTGATCATGTAGTTCACAGTGCCTGCGGTGGTCAATACATAATCAGTCGGTTTCTCATAGGTCACCGTCTCGGGAGCAAGCTTGATCTCATCGATAGAGGTCTCAAACGCATAGTTATCATAGCCCTGAGCATTTTCATAGCCGACCAGAATATCGGTAACGGTTTTGCCAACAAGAGCATCCCATTGCCCGAGCCGCACAATGATCAGGTTCTTTGCATCATATTTTGCGGCAACGGGATCCAAAGGAGTGCCATCCATATATTGCGCCTTGGCAGAACCCTGCTCATTGGGATGGATGCCGATCTCATTATCATCCAGGATATTGAGATCGCTCAGATAAGTACCATCGGAGAATTTCAGATCCACTGCCACATATTGAGAGGGATACTGACCATTAAAAATGCGATCCATCTTGGGGCTGATCAGATAGGAAAGGCGAGAATTCTTTTCCACCTTGAAATTCAACCCGCTCAAAATCTTCATATAAGAATAGCCATGGCCATCCTTGGTCTGCTCACCCTTAACGGTAAGCACGCCACTATTGAGAGAAAGCTCCATCTCGGTATTGAGCACACTCTCTTCTCTGGGATCAAAGCCATCAAAGCTTTCAAAATCATAATGGAAGGAGGTTAAGGTTTTCTTTTGAAGGGCATTCTCTGCGGTCTCAAAAGCAGTGAGAGCAGAAGTGGTCTCTCCTTCGGCCAATCCGCTTTTTCCAAAAAGATTGATCAGATTATTGCGCTGAGCGATGAAAGCGGCCCAGCTATTGGCAGTATAAAGAGCGCTGCTCTTCTTATTGACCCGCTCAATGGCAGCCAAAAGGCGGATCTGCTCTGCGCTCATGGTATTCATGGAGCCAAAGCGCACCTCGCAAAGGCCATAGGCTTCGGTGCCATAGGAGCCATTTGCCATGGTGGGATCAGCGGTGATCTTGATATAACGAGCCATTTTGCCGATCTTCACAGGCGCACCGCCGGTCAGGTTGGAGGCGGGGGAATTATCGGTGGCCGCCTTGGCAAGTTCATAAGGATAGCTGCCGGAATTGGCGATCTGGGAGGCATCCCGCAGCTCAGTCCAGCTCTTGCCATCCTGGCTCAGCTCGATCTTCACATTCTTCATGCCACGGCTGCTGTCGCCCTGGTTCATATTCCAGATGTGCATCGTGCCAACGGGAGTAATCATTCCAAGATCAAATTGGATCCAGGCATCGGTACGACCGGTAACACTTGAGGAACCGGCAGTATGCCATGCGCCAACAGCGCCTGCAGCCTTAGCATGGGTAGCATCAAAGCCGCCGCCATTCATACCGGAACCATTGATCACATTGTTTACATTAGAGTTTCCGCCTGCATCGGAGCCTGCCTTAGCAGAAACCACAGGGATCACCCGCACATAAAGCTTGCCGCTTGCCACCAGATGCTCGATAGCTTCTTCCAAGGCGGCGGCAGCAGATTGCGCATTATTGCCGCTATTAAAGGCTTCGATTGCAGCCTTGGCTGCATCTTCAGCCTCTGCCCAGGTCGCAGGGGTATATTCAATCTCATAAAGACCGAAGAATTTCTTCAAAGAAGGATATACGAGATCCTGCGCCGCAGTAGTATTCTCCATCTCGATAAAGCGCAGCTCGGAAAGGGCATCATTCTTATCGGCCTGATTGGTCCAATAGTTTCCCTGACCGGCAACGGGATCGGCAGTGATCTTCACAAAGCGAGCCAAGCGATTGATCTTGACCGGCTCCCCGCTGATCAGGTTGGTGGCTTTGGTCTCAGTACCCGGTGCCTGCTTAAAGGTATAGGGATAGCTGCCGGAATTGCTGGTCTGAGAAGCATCTCTCAGCTCCGACCATTCCACCCCATCCAGGCTGGTCTCGATCTTCACATTTTTAAAACCGCGATAGGTATAACCGGGATGGTTATTATTCCAGATATACATCGAGCCAACCAACTCGGCTGCGCCGAAATCCACCTGCACCCAAACTGCGGTGCCTTCCGCCTGATTGGTGCTCCAGGCATTAAGGCCGCCGTTCTTTGCATCGTGGGTAGCATCAACGGTATCGTTGCTCATACCGGAGCCGTTGGTGATATTCTCGATTTTGGAATTGCCGCCCTCATTGCCGCTGGCAGTGGTCGCAACTATCTCCAAAACATTTTTAAAATAGGATCCGCTCTCCTCCGCCGCGGCAACCATGCCGAAGGCAAAGGGGCAGGAAGAGAGCAGCATCACAGCCGCCATCATTCCGGCGATCCATTTTCTTAGGGATTTGCCTTTCATAGAGAAACCTCCTTGAAATTTATTCATATTTTTATTATACATAACTTAATAATTATTTTCTATGTTTATTTTCCATCAAAACATTGCGAAAATTAAGGTGCATCATTTACGCCCAAAAACAATAAAACCGCCGAAAACGGCGGTCTTAAGCGGTTTTATTGATTTTTATAATCGCGAGGTGATATTCCGTAGAGTTCGCGAAATCTACGGGAAAAATTCGCATAGTCATTAAACCCTGCAAGGCGGCATATTTCCAGCACCGGAAGATCCGTTTGCCGGAGCATATGGGCGGCATGGGTAAAGCGCAGGTGATCCACATAGTTTTTAAAGCTTTGCCCCAGCTCCTTCTTAAAGAGAGCACTGAAATAAACGGGAGCAAGCCCCAGATGCTTGGCGGTATCTTCCAAGGTGATCCCGAAACGGAAATTTTCCAGAATATAGACCACCGCCGATTGAATATGCCCATCGGCCCGGTGGTTCTTCTTCGGCACCAGCTCAAAGATCTTCAAAAGCACGCACCTTAAAAATCGCACAGCATTGTCCTTATCCGGTCTCGCCCGCTTTACCACCTCTCTGAGCAACCCCTCCATCAAGGGGCGCTCTTCTATCGGTACCGGAAGCTTCGATTCAATATCCGGTGCAAAGGTGCAGGCCAGCAGCTCCGGCTCAAAAACCGCGCAGGGAAACATCACGGTGATAAACTCGGTATATTCCTCAATCTCCATATTATGCACATCGGCAGGGGAATTGAAATAAAGCATCCCCGCCTCGATGGGCAGGCTCTCTCCATTAAGATTATATTTTCCCTTGCCCTTGATGATATAATCAATCTCATAACAATCATGGGTATGGACAAAATTAACGGTCCCCGCCTGCCATTGATTGACCACTGCACTGACAATGCCTTCCTTGGCATAATATTTCAGCTGATAAAAGCGCATCTGCTCACCTCCGCTCTTTTTTCTATGATACCGCAGGAAATTAAAAAACGCAATATACTTATCATAGAAAAATCCGAGGGAGAAATACCCTCGGATCTTTGATATTCAGATCAATTAAGAAGTTTTTGCGCAAAAGCCACCGCATCAGCGGTATCCACAAGCCCTTCTCCTGTGAGATCCCCTTTTGCAAGATGAAGGCCATCGGCAGAGATCTTGCCGCTCTCATAGCGCAAAAGCCGCACCAGATCGGCAAGGCCCACCTCATCATCCAAATTCAGGTCTCCCTGCTTTGCATTTTCAAGGCGCTTTGCGGCCGCCTCCAGCATGGAGCGGTTTTCAATATATTCCTCGACCCCTTCGGGCAGCGCATCGAAATCCTTCTTGGCATCGGCATAGGTTTTGATGAGGGAAATATTCATCAGATCAAGTTTATCGATCTTCTCCATCAGCGGCTCCGCCAAGGTATAAGCATTCATGGAAGCGGCGATGGCAGGATAAAGGATATCGTAGCCGTATTGATTGGGATGGATCATACGATCGTCAAGATAATAGCGATCATCCAGGGTAATGGTGGAATAAAGGTCGCAAACGAAAACGTCCCATTTCTCGCAGATCTTGGCCCCTTCCGCGAAATAAGCGCTCATATCGCTAACGGTACCGCGGGGGCATTCGGGGGCATAGAAATTCATAATATAGATCAGTTTGGCATTGGGGAAATTCCGTCTTGCAGCTTCAAAGGTCAGCTCCAAGCCACCTGCATAAGTATCTTTATTATAATTGCCGGTGAAGCCTTCTGTTACCTCACCAACGGGAACGGGGACGTAACTGGGAGCAGTGCCCCAGGCATCGTTCACGCCGCCATGGATCATAACGTAGTCATAAGTATTCCCTGCGTTATTATTGAGCTGATCCAGAACCCGAGCGCCCCGCTCGGTGGAAAGCGAAACACCGCCGACGCTGGCGTTTTTATAGGTCATTCCCTTGGAAAGACCGATTCTGCCTGCCCAAGCCAGGCGGATGCCATTCTGCACCGCATCGTTTTCCCCTTGGCTGATGGAATCGCCAACAAAGAGAACGCTCTTGCCATAGAGGGGATCATCCTTTACCCCAAGGAATTCATAATAGGAATCAGGGGTAAGGGCGGGGGCATTCTTCAGGGCAACGAAGAAGCTTTGAACGGGGGTATAGTTGATGACCGAAATATAAGCCATCCCTGCAGGCACTTTATAGGTATAGAATACCAGATCATGCTGCAGCTTTTGGGAGGATACACTCATCATATCGCCCTTGCTGATCTCGCCATCTGCAACCGAGCCGTCGGCTTTAAGACCGACTGCATGGAAGGCCTGATTGGGATTGGCGGGACCGAAGGTGATGGTATCGCCTTCCTTAACCGAAACGAAATGAGAGCAGCGATGGTTAACGGTGTTATTGCGATTATTGAAGCCTTTCAAATATCCGTCTGCCCCGTCCAGGGTTGCGTTATAAAGATTGGCGCCGCGATTATCCCAATAATCGTAATAATCCTGGATGGAAGGAGCGGCTTTTTCTGTTTTTTCAGCCAGGAACATCTCCTCATAAGCGCCCTTATTCGGCAAAAGATTTCCACTCTCGGAAGCGGTAAAAGCATAAAGTTTCTGCCCTTTGGCAAAACTGCCGATCAGAGTGGCATCCGAAGGGGTGATCACCTTACCGCCAAAACTACCGAGGTTTTGCTCCGCGGCATCGTAAGGACCAATCAAAAATTTTTCTCCCGAATTCAGAAGAATCCCTCCTTCTTCTTTTGCGCTGGTTGCAAAGACGACGCCGGTCATCCCCAACAGCAGCGCAATGATCATAAAAACAGACAAAATTCGCTTCATTTTTCTTCCCCCCATATTTTCAGTAATAATTTTATTTTACTCTTGTTTATATGATCTGTCAATGATAACCCTTGCATTTACCCTTTATTTATGATATCATTGGTCTATAATGATGATTGAAGGAGGTCTTTTTGTGCATTTGCAGGAATCGGGTGAAATGTATTTGGAGACCATTTTGGTTTTATCCCGCAAAGGAGGCATTGTGCGGAGCATTGATGTAAGCGAAGAGATGGGCTATTCCAAGCCCAGCGTCAGCCGCGCGGTAGGACTCTTGAAAAATGGCGGATATCTCACCGTGGATAAGGACGGGGGCCTCTCTCTCACTGAGATCGGCAGAGAGGTTGCTGAAAAGATCTATGAGCGGCATACCCTTCTTACCGATTTTTTGGTAAGAATCGGCGTTAGTCGCGAAACTGCCTCGGAGGATGCCTGCCGCATCGAGCATCATATCAGCGACGAAACCTTCGCCGCCATTAAGGATTTTGCCGAATCAAGATGAATTAATCGATTTTTCCCTTGACTTTGGTTTGGGGATATGATAACATAGACTCATCTATTTTATGGAGGTTTTTACCATGGAACATATTAAGACTATTGAGACTCGTAATCTTTGCAGCAGCGCGAAAAATGGTGGATGCGGCGAATGCCAGACCTCCTGCCAGTCCGCTTGCAAGACCAGTTGCGGTATCGCAAACCAGAAGTGCGAGAGCACCAAAGAGAGCAAGTAATTGCTAATCAATAAATGCCGCCCACGAGGCGGCATTTTTTATAGATCAATCAAAGGAGTTTTTTCAATGATCCATCAATATCAGTTGGGCGGATATAATATTGTGCTCGATGTTTGCTCCGGCAGCATTCATGTGGTCGATGAGGTGGCCTATGCCATCATCGGCCTTTTTGAAGCCCTTTCGAAAGAAGAAATTCTTCAAAAAATGAAGGAGCAATTCCCTGCCATCAAGGAAGAAGAACTGCAGGAATGCTATGCCCAAGTGGAGGCGCTCCAAGAGGCGGGCAAGCTTTTTGCCCCCGATACCTTCGAGCCCATGGCCGGAGAGCTGAAGCAAAAAACCGCAGGAGTGGTCAAAGCCCTCTGCCTTCATATTGCCCATACCTGCAACTTAAATTGCTCCTATTGCTTTGCAAGCCAAGGGAAATACCAAGGGGAGCGGGCAGTGATGAGCTATGAGGTTGGCAAAAGAGCGCTGGATTTCCTCATTGAAAATTCCGGCAGCCGCCGCAATCTTGAAGTGGATTTCTTTGGCGGGGAGCCGCTGATGAATTTTCAGGTTGTGAAGGATCTTGTGGCCTATGCCCGCTCGGTAGAAAAAGAAAAGGGCAAGAATTTCCGCTTCACTCTTACTACCAACGGTGTTTTGGTAGATGATGATGTGATTGAATTTGCCAATAAAGAATGCGCCAATGTTGTTTTGAGTCTGGATGGGCGCAAGGAGGTTCACGATCGGTTCCGCGTGGATTATGCGGGGAAGGGATCTTGGGAAAAGATTGTGCCCAAATTCCAAAAGTTTGTGGAGGCAAGGGGCGGAAAAGATTATTATATCCGCGGCACCTTCACCCATCAGAATCCCGATTTTTTGGAGGATATCAAGGTGATGCTGGATCTTGGCTTCAATGAGCTGAGCATGGAACCGGTGGTCTGCGCCGCAGGAGATCCTTCCGAGCTGAGTGAAGAAGATACCAAAATCGTTCTCGATCAATATGAAAAGCTGGCCGAGCTGATGCTGCAAAAAGATAAGGAAGGCAAGCCCTTTACCTTCTATCATTATATGATCGATCTGACCGGCGGCCCCTGCATCTATAAGCGGATCTCCGGCTGCGGCAGCGGCACCGAATATATGGCAGTTACCCCTTGGGGCGATCTCTACCCCTGCCATCAATTTGTAGGCGATGAAAAATTCAAGCTGGGCGATATCTGGCAGGGTGTTACCAACCATGCAGTCCAAGGGGAATTTGCTGCCTGCAATGTTTATTCCCATCCCGAATGCCGAGATTGCTGGGCGCGGCTTTATTGCTCCGGCGGTTGCGCCGCCAATGCCTACCATGCCACCGGCAAGGTAACAGGAGTTTATGAAAAGGGTTGCGAGCTCTTCCGCAAGCGGATGGAATGCGCCATCATGGTGGCCATTGCCCGCGCCTTTGGGGAATAAGCCCATGCGCGCCCCCATTGATGAATTTATAAAAGAATATATTGCCCGCGCTCCCCTGCGGCTCCATATGCCGGGCCATAAAGGCAGCGGGGATGGCAAGATGGATCTCACCGAAATCGAGGGCGCCGATAGCCTTTATGAAGCAAGAGGCATCATTCGGGAGAGCGAGGAGAATGCAAGCCGCCTTTTCGGCTGCCCCACCTTTTATTCCACCGAAGGCTCCTCCCTTTGCATCCGCGCCATGCTGCAGCTTTTTAAAAGGGCTTATCCCAAGGGCAGGCTTCTTGCGGCGCCCAATGCCCATAAAACCTTTCTTTCGGGGATCGCTCTTTTGGATATTGAGACCGATTGGCTTTGGAGCGAAAGCTTTCTTTCCTGCCCCATCGATCTTTCTGTTCTAGAAAAATCCTTGCAGAAAGGCGGCTATCAGGGCGTTTATATCACCGGCCCCGATTATCTTGGGCATATGGCAGAGGTTGCAAAAATTGCTGAAATCTGCCATCGCAATGGCGCCCTTTTGCTGGTGGATAATGCTCACGGGGCTTATCTGAAATTTTTGGAGCCCTCTCTGCACCCCATCGATCTGGGGGCAGATCTCTGCTGCGATTCTGCCCATAAAACCCTTCCTGTTTTAACCGGCGGTGCCTATCTCCATCTCTCCCCTGCCCTGCCGAAAAGCTTTGCGGAGCAGGCCAAGAATGCTCTTGCGCTCTTTGGGTCTACCAGCCCCTCTTATCTGATTTTAAGATCTTTGGATCTTTGCAATCTTCACCTTTTAAAGTTTAAAGAAGATCTTTCCTTCTTTCTCCCCATCGCCCAATGGGCAAGGGAGCGGCTGGAGCAAGCAGGCTGGCGCTTTTTGGGAGATGAGCCCTTAAAATGGACCCTTGATGCCAATGCTTATGGGTATGAGGGCGAAGAGCTTGCCCGCCTTTTGGCAGAGCAGGATATCATCTGCGAATATGCCGATCGGCAGTATCTAACGATGATGCTTGCTCCGATCCATGGCGCTATGGGAATGGATTGGCTGGAAAAAGCGCTGATGAAGATCCCCAAAAAAGCATCCCTTTGCTGCCCGCCCCCAAGGCGCACCGAAAAAGAGACTGCTCTCTCCCCCCGAGAGGCCATGATCTTCTCGCAGGTTGAGCGGCTGCCCATCGAGGAATGCAAGGGTAAAATTCTGGCAGAGCCTTCAGTTGACTGCCCACCGGCAGTGCCGATCCTGATCTGCGGCCAGCGGATCGATGAAGCAGCCATCCAAGCCTTCCGCTATTATGGCATTTCCCATTGCACCGTTATTAAAGAATAAAAAATGCGATAGAGCGCGGCTCTATCTCATTTTTTACATAAATAAGCAGAAAATCAATGGCAGGAAGCAAGCGGGAATAAAATTGACCACCTTGATTTTAGTCAGCCCCAGCATATTAAGGGCAATGGCCACAATGAGAAGGGAGCCCACGCAAGTCATCTCCCCGATCATCGCCTCGGTCAGAAACCCTGCAATAAAGCTGCCGCCCAGAGCGATGGCGCCCTGATAAAGGAAGCAGGGAATTCCCGCAAAGGCAACGCCCACCCCAAGAGTAGAGGCCATGATCAGGCAGGAAACAAAGTCGATAAGGGATTTGGCATAAATCGTTGTATGATCGCCGCGGATGCCGCTATCCAAAGCGCCGGTAATGGCCATAGCGCCAACGCAGACCAGAAGCGTTGCGGTAACGAATCCTTCCCCAAAGGTGGAGCCGCTCTCCCCTTTGGTCAGCTTCCTTTGCATAAAGGCCCCAAAGCGATTTAAATATTTATCCAGATCAATGAGATGCCCTAAAGCGCCGCCAATGGCGATGGAAAGGATCGAGATCAGCATATTCTTTCCGTCAAAAAATCCCTTAACACCGATGGCAAGCACGCATAGCGCCATTCCTTGCATAACTCCTTTGCTGATCCGCTCCGGCAGCCCTTTTTTCAAAAGGCAACCAAGAAGGCCTGCTACAATGATGGCAATTCCGTTTACAATACTGCTGAGTAATACCATTTTTTTAAAATCCTTCAAAAGATTTGGGAGGGGATGAACCCCTCCCGAAAATAATTACATAATAGTCTTTAAGTAGTTGATGCTCATTTCAGCGCATTCCATGGGAGTTTTCTCCATGCTGGGATTATCCTGCTCCACCACTACCCATTTAGCACCATTCTGCTCGGATGCTTTCAAAATAGAGGGGAAATCCTGCAGGCCATAGCCAACGGGGCGGAATTCGAAGCTCTTCTTGGCAGGCTTCTTTTCTTCGCTCTTAATACCGATCAGCTCATAAAGGGGCTCATCGGGGTTAACAGACTCCCGATAGAAATCCTTCAGATGAACCACAGGGGTGCGCCCATCATATTTGCGGATATAATCGGCAGGATTCTCGCCGCCGACATTCACCCAGCAGGTATCCAGCTCGGTCTGAAGAAGATCGGCGGGAACCAAGCGATAGAGCATATCCAGACCATATTCACCGTCTACTTTGGTAAACTCAAAATCATGGTTATGATAAAGGAGAGTCATCCCCTTATCTTTAGCAGCGGCACCAATCTTGGCAACAGCCTCAATGGTGGGCATCCAGCCTTCAGTACCGGGGCGGCGGTCTGCATCCACATAGGGAACAGCCACATATTCAACACCGATCTTCTTATAGGTTTCCAAAGTACCGTCCAGATCTTCCAGCATCTCCTTAAGGGGCACATGAGCGGAGATAGGAATCAGATCCAGCTCAGCGCACCAATTCTTGATGGTTTCGGCATCCTGACCGAAGATCCCTGCAAATTCAACGCCATCATAACCCATGGCTTTCACCTTCTCAAGGGTGCCCTTAAAATCGGCCTCCAGATCGCCTCTTACCGAATAAAGCTGCAAAGCAACAGGAAATTTCATCTTAAAATCCTCCCAAAAACTTTAAATTTGCCTCTATTTTATCATGTTTTTTGGCAATTTTCAACTGATGGAAGCGTTTTTTTCTTCAAAATTTAGGGTTTTTAGGCAAAGTTATGAAATTTTAAAAAATAGGCTTGTAAACTTTGAAAAATTAAGCTATAATAATCGATGGTAAATAATTATTTTTTAGGAGGATATACCCATGTCTGTTAAAGTTGCTATCAATGGTTTTGGTCGTATCGGCCGTCTGGCTTTCCGTCAGATGTTCGGCGCGGAAGGTTATGAGATCGTTGCCATCAACGATTTGACCGACGCTAAGATGCTGGCTCATCTGCTGAAGTACGATTCCGCTCAAGGCCGCTACAATCACGAGGTTGTTGCAGGCGAAGGCGAGATCACTGTAGACGGCAAGACCATCAAGATCTATGCTGAGAAGAACGCTGCTGATCTGCCCTGGGGCGAGATCGGTGTAGATGTTGTTCTGGAGTGCACCGGTTTCTACTGCTCCAAAGAGAAGGCTTCTGCTCATATCACCGCAGGCGCCAAGAAGGTTGTTATCTCTGCTCCCGCAGGTAAAGATCTTCCCACCGTTGTATTCAGCGTAAACGAGAAGACTCTGACCAAGGAAGACACCATCATCTCCGCTGCTTCCTGCACCACCAACTGCCTGGCTCCCATGGCTAAGGCTCTGAACGATTATGCTCCCATCCAGAGCGGTATCATGACCACTGTTCATGCTTATACCGGCGATCAGATGGTTCTCGATGGCCCCCACAGAAAGGGCGATTTGAGAAGAGCTCGCGCTGCTGCTGTGAACATTGTTCCCAATAGCACCGGTGCTGCTAAGGCGATCGGCCTTGTTATCCCCGAACTGAACGGCAAGCTGATCGGCTCCGCTCAGCGTGTGCCCGTTCCCACCGGTTCCACCACCCTGCTGGTTGCCGTGGTTAAGGGCAAGGATGTTACCGTTGAGGGCATCAACGCTGCTATGAAGGCCGCTTCTTCCGATTCCTTCGGCTATACCGAAGAGCAGCTCGTTTCTTCCGATATCGTTGGTATCACCTATGGTTCTCTCTTCGATGCTACCCAGACCATGGTTGCTAAGATCGATGAGGATACCTATCAGGTTCAGGTTGTTTCTTGGTATGATAATGAGAACAGCTACACCAGCCAGATGGTTCGCACCATCAAATACTTTGCAGAGCTTGCATAAGTAACGCGAAATAGTAAATAGGAACGCTTTTCAGCGTTCCTATTTTTTTATTGCAAAATAGCAGTAGGCATGATATCATAAAATTACCAAATAATTATATGGAGGAATCTATTATGGCTAAAATTATCGGCGAGGCTCTTCCCAATATTCCTTGGCAGGATAAACCCGAAGGGTATCGATACCCTGTATGGCGGTATAGTGAAAATCCCATCATCTCCCGAGATGACCTTTTTATGGCCAACAGCATCTTTAATTCTGCGGTTGTGCCCTATAAGGATGGGTTTGCCGGCGTTTTTCGTGTTGATTTTATGACCCGCGGTCAGCACCTGGTGGTGGGCTTCAGTAAGGATGCTATCCATTGGGAACTTAAGGAGAAGGTGATCTTCAAAGGCTATGATCCTCGCCTTTGCCTGCTGGACGGGAAATATTACCTCTCCTGGGTTAAGCGCGCTCCCCGCGGCACCACCATTGGCATCGCCTATACCACCGACTTTGAAGAGTGGGTAGAGCTGGAGGATGCAGGCTATCCCGTTTCCCGCAACGGAGTTCTCTTCCCCCGCAAGGTCAACGATGAATATATGCTGCTGATCCGCCCCTGCGATAAGAGCCATACCAAATACGGCGATATCTTCCTCCTTCATAGCAAGGATCTCACCTATTGGGGCAAGCATCGCTTGGTGATGACCCCTGCAGGCGGCTGGGAAAGCACCAAGGTCGGCGCCGGCCCCACCCCCATCGAGACCGATGAGGGCTGGCTGATGTTCTACCACGGTGTGCTCACCAGCTGCAACGGCTTTGTTTATTCCATGGGCGCTGCCATCCTCGATAAGGATGAGCCCTGGAAGGTGCTCCATCGCTCCGATAGCTTCCTTCTGGCGCCCCATGAAACCTATGAGTGCGTGGGTGATGTACCGAATGTGGTATTCCCCTGCGCTGCTCTGACCGATGCCGAAACCGGCCGCATCGCCATCTACTATGGCGCCGCCGATACCACCGTTGCCCTTGCTTTTACCACTGTTGACGATGTGGTAAAATTTATCAAGGAGCATGATCGGATCAAGCCTGAATAAAACCAATATAAAACGGGATGTCTTGACATCCCGTTTTTTTGTAAACGAAAATAACAGGATGCAAATTTTGCATCCTGCTTTATTCTCAACATTTATAATTCTTGCAATCCAAGACTTCGGCGCACTGCGGCGGCACCCCAACGCATCCGGCAGGATGCTTATGGGGCTTCTTGCATTGCATCCGAACTTTTGGATTGCAAGGGGAACTACATCAAAAAGGGATGCAAAATTTGCATCCCTTTTCATTATTTCGTTTTCGCAAATTCGAAAACCGATCAAATGGGATGGATTTTTCGATTTCTTCACACGACGGCGTATGTTGATACACCAAGGGGGAAAAATCAGAAAAAGCGCCTTTTTTCAGAGAATCGAAAACCGATCAAATGGGATGGATTTTTCGATTTCTTCACATGACGGCGTATGTCGATACACCGAGGGGGAAAAATCGGAAAAGGCGCCCATTTCAGCGGTTTTTACAGCAATTCCGCAATCTGAATTGCATTAGTTGCTGCGCCTTTTCTGACTTGATCGCCGCAGCACCAGATCTGCAAACCACACTCATCGGTAAGATCCTTGCGGATGCGGCCAACGAAGACAAGATCCTGATCGGTGGTATCGAGGGGCATGGGATAAACCTTATTGCCAAGATCATCTGCTAATTTGCAGCCGGGGGCGGAAGCGATGATCTCGCGAGCAGCCTCCACAGAAACAGGCTTCTCGGTCTTCACGGTTACAGAGATGGAATGGCTGCGCACAACGGGTACACGAATGCAGGTGCAGTTGACCAAAAGCTCCGGCAGATGCATGATCTTTCTGCCTTCATTTTGCATCTTCATCTCTTCGCTGGTATAGCCCTCATGAGCCTCGCCACCGATCTGGGGAATCACATTATAAGCGATCTGATAGGGGAACACCGTATTTTCATAGCTTTCGCCCTTGGCAAGGGCTTCCACCTCGCCCATCAGCTCGATGGGGCCGCCTGCGCCTGCGCCGGAAACTGCCTGATAGGTAGAGGCGATCATGGTCTTGATGGGGCTGAGCTTATTCAAAGCATTCACAGCGGTGAGGGTGATAATGGTGGAGCAATTAGGGTTGGAGATAATACCCTTATGATTCTTCGCATCTTCGGCATTAACTTCGGGAATGATCAGGGGCACATCGGGATCCATGCGAAAGGCGCTGGAATTATCCACAAAAACAGCGCCGGCTTTAACAATTGCGGGAGCAAGGCGCTTTGCAAGCTCATTGGAAGCAGCACCCAGCACCAGATCCATGCCCTCGAAGGCATTCTCATCAGCAAGCTCCACCGCAATATTTTCACCCTTAAAGGGGATCAACTTACCAACAGAGCGCTCGCTGGCCAAAAGCTTTAATTTTCCGATAGGGAAATTGCGCTCCTCCAAAACCTTCAGCATCTCGCGGCCAACCGCACCGGTGGCGCCTAAAATTGCAACATTCTTCATTGATCTATCTACTCCTTTAATCTTTTTCTATTATTTATTCGCTCAAAGCGGCAATAAATACCTTATCGTCTTCCGCTTTGATCTTTTCCATATGTTTTTGCATCTCGGCAACCGACATCAGATCGGTGAGATACCCCACCCCAAAAGGCTTTTTGCAAAGGGGCTTTGCGCTTTCGGCGGTGCTGCGGATATAGTAGCGATAAGAAACGCAACTGTTATCCAGATGAATCTTTTCGCTCTTTTCGGAATAGAAGTCCTTCACGCCTTCTTTAATATCCACGCAATCCTGCACCACATTAGCGGCGGTGGGATAGCGGCCGGCGCCCTGCCCGTAAAAGCTCATTCTGCCGCTCCGCTCGGCATCATAAGAGATAAGATTGAAATTAGAAGGAACCGAGGCGGTCATGGAGCCTGCTTCCAGAAGAGTGGGTTGCACAAAGGCAGCCACAGCCCCATCCTTTTCAAAGGCGCGGCCCAAGATCTTGCAGGTGAGCCCCCGATCCTTAAAGGCCTTCACATCCTCATCCCGCAGGTTGCGAATACCATAAACGGGAAGCTCTTCTTTCTCAACCGAAACATCGAATGCCACATTAGCGGAAAGCATCAGCTTATGCATAATATCCAGCCCATCAATATCGGCGCTGGGATCTGCCTCCGCATAGCCAAGGGCTTGGGCCTCGGCCAAAGCGGCATAGAAGGAAAGGCCCTTTTCATGCATATTGGTCAGAATATAGTTGGTAGTGCCATTCATGATGCCTTCCAGCGCGGTGATCTTTTCTGCTCGCTTGGCGCGCTCCAAAGCGGTAAGCCAACCGATTCCGCCGCCCACTGCTGCGGTGCACCGAAATGCCACATTATTTTCTTTTGCAAGACCGATCAGCTCATCATAAAAGGTGGCCACCAGATATTTATTGGCGGTTACCACATTTTTTCCGGCTTTAAGGGCGGCGGTAACAAATTCATAGGCAGGATGCAATCCGCCCATCACCTCGACCACCGTATCCACTTCGCTATCGTTTAATAAATCATCAACGCTATGAGTAAGCTCCGGAATGCCGATCTCGCGGATATCCAAAACATACCGCACTTCAGCAAGGGAGCGCTCTTTGATGATCTCATATACGCCGGCGCCGATGGTGCCGAAACCCATTAAACCAATTACCATACAGTTCTCCTACCTGTCCTTCCTACAAGGACAAATGATTTTATAATAGATACAGAATACCATAAATCCCTTAAAAAAGCAAGAAAATCGCCGCCATTTTATAAAAATTGGCATTTGGCACAAAAGGAGGCCGATCCTTGCAAAAATTTATGGAAATTTATTTAGTTACATCTACCCATTCTTTGGCTTCTGCAACCCTGAAAAGCTCTTCGGGAGCCAGCCGCACCGCGCTGCTTGGGGTGCCGCAGGCGGGATAGACGGTTTCAAAATCCATTAAGGATCTATCCATATAAACAGGGCAGTCCACCCCAAACGGGCAAACACCGCCAACTCCATGGCCCACCAATTCTTCCACCTTTTCAAAGGGGAGCATATGAGCTTTAAAACCGAAGGTGGATTTAAACTTTTGATTATCGATCTTGCGGCCGCCTGCGGCAAGAACCAAAATGCAGCCATCGCCCGCCTCAAAAGAGAGGGTTTTAGCGATATGGTCGGGCTCGCAATGAAGGGCCTCTGCCGCCAAGGCAACGGTTGCGGAGGAGACGGTAAACTGAATGGCCCGATCCTCCATTTCATATTTTTTCAAATGATCAATGGCTTTTTCCCACGACATTTTTCAAAACTCCAATCTTTCTTTTAAGGTATTCAAAACTCTCTTTTTATCGGCGCTCCAAAGGGGCGCGATCAGATCCTTTTTGGCGCCATCGCCGGTTAAGCGATGGATTATTATCTCCCTCGGCAGGGCATCAAGGCAAGCCTGCAAAAGTTCTGCATATTCCAAGAGAGAAAGGCAGCGGAATTTCCCCGCCCGATAATCGCGGGCAAGATCTGTCCCTTCCAAAACATGAAGAAGCTGCAATTTGATTCCTTTTGCCCCGCTCCTGCCGATATAGCGGGCGGTTTCGATCATCTCTTCTCTGCTCTCATGAGGAAGCCCCAAGATCATATGGACCACCGCCGGAATTCCCGCCGCAGAAAGCCGCTCCATGGCCCCATCAAAATCCGCCAAAGAAAAGCCGCTTCGAATATAGCGCAGGGATTTTTCATGAATGGTTTGAAGACCAAGCTCGATGGTGATCGGCTTGATTTGGTGAAGTTCCTTAAGCAACTCCACCACCTCTTCCGAAAGGCAATCGGGGCGGGTTGCAATGGCAAGCTCCAAAATATCGGGCTGCGCCATCGCCGCTTCATAAACGGCCCGAAGATGCTCGATAGGCCCATAGGTATTGGTAAAGGCCTGAAAATAGGCGATATATTTCCCGCTTTGTATCTTTTGCTCTACCCTTTTCTTGGCCCGCTCCAGTTGGGCGCAGATATCAAAGCCTGCTTCGGCAAAGTTGCCGCTTCCGCCGGCGCAAAAGATGCAGCCGCGGGTATCAAGGGAGCCATCTCGGTTGGGGCAGGTAAATCCGGCATCCAAAGAAAGCTTATAAACCTTGCAGCCATATTTTTCCTTCAGCACTTCGCCGATCAACCGTTGCTTCATCAGATACTCCCCCATAATAATCCTTTTAATAATATCAAAAGTCTTTTTTTCTGTCAAGGTCAGTTGACGAATTAAAATCTATTTGATATAATTATTTTTATATTATAACTAAAGGAGATATCGGAATGCTTCGAACTCTTTGGATGTATCTCTATGTGGCGGGTTACCTGCTTTTAGCGTTGCCCCTGCTTGCTTATACCAAATATCTTGAGAAAAAGGATCCCAAGAAAAACGAAATTTTCTGCCGCAAAAGGGTGGTTAATTTCGCAAGAAGATGCCTCAAAGTTGCGGGAACCAAGGTGGAGATCGAGGGCTTGGAAAATGTTCCCAAGGAAGCCACCCTCACCATCTATAATCACCAAAGCCTTTTCGATGCCTTTATCCTGATCGCTTGCCTGCCCAATACGCAATGCATGGTGGCCAAGAAGGAGCTGGAGAAGGTGCCCCTCATCAGCGATTGGATGCGGGCAGGCCATTGCCTTTTTATCGACCGCTCCTCTGCAAGGGCGGGAATGCAGGTGATCCATCAAGGAGTGGAGCATCTGAAAAACGGAATCAATGTTACCATCGCGCCGGAAGGCACTCGGAATCATGGCAAGGCCCTTCATGATTTTAAGGGCGGTGCCTTTATGATGGCCACCAAGGCCGAAGCGCCGATCCTGCCTGTTATTATTAATGGCACCCATAAGATCTTTGAGAGCAACGGCAATAAGGTGAAACCCGCTAAAGTAACGGTTAAGATCCTGCCGCCGATCCACACTAAAGGAATGCTTCGCCCCGCGCAGAAAGCATTGCCCGAAGAAATGAAAAAATTAATGGAAGAGGAACTTGCAAAATGAAAAAAATCGCTCTGTTTTTAGTATTCACCCTGCTCTGCAGCTTGCTTTGCGGCTGCGCCGCTCAAAACCCTGCCACCTTGGAAGAAGTGGACCTTGATAAGTTTGTTACCCTTGGGGAATATAAGGGCCTTACTTATACTCCTGCTGATAGCAAAGTAAGCGATTATCAATATCAGATTGCCCTTAATACCAAGCTGAAGGATGCCGGCTATGGCGAGACCGGCGAAGAGAAGATCACCGAAGGCAAGGTGCAGATCGGCGATACCGCTACCATCGACTATGTGGGCAAAAAAGATGGGGTTGCTTTTCAGGGCGGCACCGATCAGGGCTATGAGCTTGGCATCGGCAGCGGCTCCTTTATCGATGGCTTCGAGGAAGGGCTTGTTGGGGTTAAGATCGGCGATACTGTGGACCTGAACCTCACCTTCCCTGCCGATTACGGCAACGCAGAGCTGGCGGGGGCAAAAGTGGTCTTCACCGTTACGGTTCATTCTGTAACCGACCGCACCACCTATCCCGCCCTGACCGATGCCATCGCCAAGAAGGTTGATAAAGAATGCAAGAGCGCCAAAGAGCTTACCCAAAAGATTCGGAACGAACTGAAAGAGGCCAATGAGGCTGAAGCCCTTTCTTCCATGCAGAATGAGCTTTGGACTAAAGTGATGAGTGATACCACCTTTGCCGATCAACTTCCCAAAAAGATCATGGAAGATACCACCAAGCAATATACCGATTATTATACCTCTTATGGTCTGCAATGCGGCTATACCGATCTGGCTTCCTTCCTTTCTGCCAATGGTATGACCGAAGCAAATCTTGAGGATATGGCCGCTTCCTTGGTGAAGCAGCAGCTTGCCGCCTATGCTATCGCAGAGGCAGAGGGCTATCAGGTGAGCGACGAAGAGTTTAAAGCAACTGCAAAGGAACTGGCCCAATCCGCCGGCTTCGACGATGCCGATGAATATACCAAAACTGTTGGCGCCAATGTGATCCGCGATCAAATGATTATGGATTACGCCATCAACTTCGTTGTCGAGAACGCAAAAGCAAAATAATCAGCTCCTCAAAAAGCATAAAAATCCCTGCATCGGCGCCGCCGATGCAGGGATTTATAATTTCGTTAAAAAGGTCCTATTTCCAGATCCCCATTCATTTTTTAGTGGTGCACAATTCATTTGTGCGGAGAAACCCAAATCATTTGGGTTTTAAAAAAACTTGTTTGCGCTAGGGTGTACAAATGATTTGTGCGGAGAAACCCAAATCATTTGGGTTTTAAAACAACTTGTTTGTGCTGGGGTGTACAAATGATTTGTGCGGAGAAACCCAAATCATTTGGGTTTTAATACAACTTGTTTGTGCTGGGGGTGTACAAATGATTTGTGCGGAGAAACCCAAATCATTTGGGTTTTGAAGTAATTTTCTTGTGTTTGGGTGCACAAATGATTTGTGCACCCCTTTAAATCAAAAAACACCGCCAAGGCGGTGTTTTTTTCTTAATTTTCAATTTTTTGCTTTCAATTTTCGATCTTTTCTACGATCTCGCCCTGTTTTTTATAGATAGAATGGGCAGGGATCACACCGCGAACGGCGGAAAGGGGATAAACATTACTCTCTCTTCCGATGACAACACCGGGGTTCAAAACGCTGCCGCAGCCAACCTCTACCAGATCGCCCAGCATAGCACCCACCTTTTTGATGCCGGTTTCGATCTTTTTCTCGCCGCTCTTGATCACAACAAGGCTCTTATCGCTCTTTACATTAGAGGTGATGGAGCCGGCGCCCATATGGGCCTTAAAGCCCAAAATCGAATCCCCCACATAGTTATAATGAGGCACCTGCACCCCATCAAAAAGGATGACATTTTTCAGCTCAGTAGAATTGCCCACTACCGCCCCATCGCCGATAAGGGCATTGCCGCGGATAAAGGCGCAATGGCGCACCTGGGTTTCCTTCCCGATGATCACATTCTCGCCAATAAAGGCAGTGGGAGCCACTTTAGCGGTTTTATGGATCCAGACAGTTTCGGCAGGATGATCATATTCTTCTTCGGAGAGCATGGCTCCAAGCTTCAAAATATAATTGCCGATCTCCTTCAAGGCTTCCCAAGGATAGGTAAAACCTTCCAAAAGGGGAGCTGCTAAAGTATGCTCTAAAGAATAAAGTTCTTGAATGGTTGCTTCTTTCATTTTTCCTCCTCGGCAAGCCTTCTGCCCATTAAAACACCCATTACAGAAGCCATCATCAGGCCTCTGGTCCAACCGCTGGAATCGCCCAAGCAATAAAGGCCTTCCACACTTGTATTAAAATCAGGATCCATCGATACCCGATTACTATAGAATTTCAATTCAGGGGAATAGAGCAGGGTTTCGGTGGAAGCAAAGCCGGGCACCACATGGTCGAGAGCCTGAATGAAATTGATGATATTCATCATCGCCCGATAGGGAATGGCGGCGGTGATATCCCCTGCTACCGCATCGGGCAGGGTGGGCTTTAAATTGGAGCGGGCAAGTTCTTTATCCCAAGTGCGCTTGCCGTCCAGAATATCCCCATAGCGTTGCACCAAAATATGGCCGTTGGCCAGCATATTGGAAAGCTCGCCCACCTTTTGGGCATAGGCGATAGGCTGATTAAAGGGGTGGGTGAAGTTATGGGAGACCAAAATAGCAAGATTTGTATTATTGCTCTTGCGCTCTTTATAAGAATGGCCATTGACCACCGCCAGATCATTATCATAATTCTCTTGGCTTACAAATCCGCCGGGATTCTGGCAGAAGGTGCGCACCTTATTCTTAAAGGGCTGGGGATAGCCCACCAGCTTGGATTCATAGAGCACTTCATTGACCTGCTCCATCACCTCATTACGCACCTCTACCCGCACCCCGATATCAACAGTACCGGGCATATGCTCGATATGGTGCTCGGTGCAAAGATGCTCCAGCCATTCGGCCCCTCTTCTTCCGGTGGCCACAATGGTATGATTGGCGCGGATCTCCCGCTCCTCTTTCCCATTGCTGATATAGCCGCCAAGGCACTTCTGATCCTCGATGATCAGGTTGGTGCACTCGAAGTTGAAGAGCATTTCCACCCCATTCTCCAAAAGATGCTGCTCAATGGCATAATAAATATCTTGAGCCTTTTCGGTCCCCAGATGGCGGATAGGGCAATCAACAAGCTTGAGGCCTGCCTGAATCGCCCGCTTGCGGATCTTCTTGACCGCATCAGGGTTGCTAACGCCCTCCACATGGGTATCGGCGCCAAATTCCAGATAGATCTTATCGGTATAATCAATCGTCTCCTGAGCAAGATCCTCCCCGATCAGGCTGGGCAGATCGCCGCCTACATCCGCGCTCAAGGAAAGCTTTCCATCAGAGAAAGCGCCTGCGCCGGAAAAGCCGGTGGTGATATGGCAATAGGGCTTGCAACCCACACATTTCTTGGTTTTTTCTTTAGGGCAACGGCGCTTTTCTACCGGCAATCCCTTTTCAACGATCATAATTTTTTGTTTGCTGCCCTTGCGGATCATCTCAAGAGCGGTAAAGATACCGGCAGGGCCCGCCCCGATAATTAATACATCATAATTCATAGTATTACTCACTTTCCCAAAAATATGCCGTTACCCTTTCAGTAACGGCATATTTTGAAGATTATTTTTGCCGCTAAATATTATAGCAGGTAAAAAGAATTTTGCAAGAGAAATTTTTTACCGCTCCTCGCGGAAATAAGGAAGGCCCAAACTTTCGGGCGGCTGATGCTCTCTCTTCTTGCGCATACTGGTGATAATCAACACAATGATGGTAACCACATAGGGAAGCATCATCACAAAATACTGCACCATTCTATTCTCACCATACTGAATATAGGCGGGTAGCACATAAAGGGCACCAAACAAGAAGGAACCGAGAAGTGCGGTATTTGGGCGCCAGAGGGCAAAGATTACCAGAGCAATTGCAAGCCAGCCACGATCGCCGAAGCTTCCGCTGCTCCAAGTGCCGAAGGCATAGTCCATAATATAATAGAGACCGCCGAGACCTGCGATAGCACCGCCCGTAATCGTTGCCACATATTTATAGCGCGCCACATTCAAGCCTGCCGCATCGGCGGTGGCGGGATTTTCACCCACCGCTCTCAAATTCAATCCAACGCGAGTCCGCTTTAAAATAAAGCCTGCGATCAGCGCAATAATAATAGCAAAATAGACCAAAAAGCCATAGGAGAAGAACAATTCTCCCACCGCACCCCAATCCTCCGCAAAGGGAAGGGTGGTGCGGTAGAGCATACTGGTGCGGCGGATGGAAAGAGAACCGCCCTCACCAAAGAGGCGGGCCAGAGAGCCGCCGAAGAAATCACCGATACCCACACCGAAGGTGGTCAGCGCAAGGCCAGTCACATTTTGGTTGGCTCTGAGGGTGATGGTCAGAAAGCTATAAATCAGCGCCAAAAGACCTGCGCCGATCAAAGCCGCCAAGAAGGGGATCAGAATGCCGAGAATCGGATTCAAGGGCGCATCGCCCATAGCCTTTTCATAGAAGAAAGCGCCGATTACACCCGATACACCACCCATATACATAATGCCGGGGATCCCCAGATTGAGGTTTCCCGATTTTTCGGTCAAGATTTCGCCGGTGGAGCCGAAGATCAGCGGAGTGCCTTGCTTTAAGGCGACGGCAATAAAGCCGCAAAGAAAAATCAACGCGTCTTTCATCTCTCCTGCTCCTTTCTGCTCTTGCGGAACTTGATCTGATATTCAATAAAGAATTCACAACCGATGATAAAGAATAAAATAATACCGGTTACAATATCCGCCAAACTGGAATCCAAGCGGAAGGAGGTTGCGATGGTGGTAGCTCCTTGCTGGAGGAAGATGATCAGGGCAGAGGTTGCAATCATGGTGATAGGATTGAATTTAGCCATCCAAGAAACCATCATGGCGGTAAAGCCTTGCCCACCGGCGGTATTGGGGCCGATGGTATGACCGGTGCCGCTTACCAGTAAAAAGCCTGCCACACCGCATATAGCACCCGATACCAGCATGGTGCGGACAATGACCTTTTTCACATTGATGCCGATATACCGCGCAGTATTGGGGCTCTCACCCACCACAGAGATTTCATAGCCCTGCTTACTATATTTTAAATAGATATAGACCAGCGCGCAAACCATAGCCACAATCAAAATAATCAAGAGATATTGCTGACCGAAGAGCGAAGGAAGCCAACCGGATTCTGTCTGCCGATTGATGACGCCTACATTGCCCGAGTTCTTGGGATTTTCCCAAAGAACCTCCAGCACCTCCACAAGCTGAATCACCACATAGTTCATCATCAAGGTAAAGAGTGTCTCATTCGTATTATATTTTGCTTTAAAGATCGCGGGAATGACACCGCAAAGAGCGCCTGCGCAGATACTGAACACCAGCGTTATGGGAATTAAAATGATATTGGGAAGAGAATCTCCTAAATAGATCATGCAGGCTGCCGCCGCGATACATCCGGAAAGAACCTGCCCTTCCCCGCCGCAATTCCAAAAGCGCATCTTAAATGCAGGGGTAACCGCCAAGGCAATACACAGGAGAATTGCTGTTTTTTGCAACAGCATCCAAAATCTTCTGGAAGAGCTGAAGTTGCCGTTGATCATCTCGGCATAAACGCTGACAGGATTCAGCCCTGTGAGCAACATAATAACCGCGCCCGCTAAAATCAACGCCGCAAGAATCGCAATCCCGCGAATCATCCAAGCCTTTTTCCAATCAATGGAGGCACGCTTGGAAATATGAATCAAGGGTTCATGATGGGTTTTGATCTTTTGCTTCATTCCTGCTCCCCTCCTTCTGTTTTAGTCATCAAGAGACCGACCTGCTCTTTGGTGGCGGTGCGGCCATCAACAATACCGGTTACCTTACCGCCGCCGATTACCAGAATACGATCGCAAAGCTCCAGCAGAACATCAAGATCTTCGCCAACAAAGATCACAGCAACGCCCTTTTCCTTCTGCTGGTTCAAAAGATTATAAATAGTATAAGAAGAATTGATATCAAGGCCGCGCACGGGATAAGCCGCCATCAAAACAGTAGGCGAGGCAGCGATCTCCCGCCCCACCAACACCTTCTGCACATTGCCGCCCGAAAGACGCCGCACAGGAGTGGTAGCACCGGGGGTAACTACCTCCAGATCCTCGATAATATGCTCGGCAAGATCCTTGGGACCCTTGCGCTCCAAAAAGAGACCCTTGCCTCTTCGATAGCTGCGGAGCATCATATTGTCGATAATATCCATATTACCTACCAAACCCATGCCCAGGCGATCCTCCGGCACAAAGGAAAGGCGCACGCCAAGTTCCCGAATCTGCAGCGGGGTTTTACCCTGCAGAAGATCCACATTGCCGGTTTTGGGATTATGATAAAGCACAGCGCCGCTATCGGTTTTCTGCAGCCCTGCGATCACCTCTAAAAGCTCTCTTTGGCCGCTTCCTGCAATACCGGCGATGCCTAAGATCTCGCCTGCATTAGCAGTGAAGGATACATCATCCAGCACCAAAGCGCCCTCCCGATTGGAGCAATCCACATGGTGCACTTCCAGGCGGGGCACTGCGTTCTTCGGCTCGGTGCGCTCGATATTGAGAGAGATCTTTTTGCCTACCATCATCTCGGTCAGTTCCGCTTCATTGGTCTTTGCAGTCTCCACAGTGCCCACATATTCACCCTTGCGCAAAACAGCAACCCGATCGGAAAGAGAAAGCACCTCATGCATCTTATGGGTAATGATGATGATACATTTTCCATCATCTCGCATTCTTCTCAATACCGCAAATAATTTTTGAGTTTCCTGAGGAGTCAATACCGCAGTGGGCTCATCCAAAATCAGAATATCGGCGCCCCGATAGAGCACCTTGATGATCTCAACGGTCTGCTTTTCGGAAACTGCCATGGTATAGATCTTCTTTTGAGGATCCAGCTCAAAACCATATTGCTCGCAGATGGCGCTGATCCGCCCCTCTGCCGCCTTCAGATTATAGCGGCCTTCCTCTTCCAGCCCCAAAACGATATTTTCGGCCGCACTGAATACATCCACCAGCTTAAAATGCTGATGGATCATGCCGATCTGATAATCGAAGGCATCCTTCGGGGAGGCAATCATCGCCTCTTCTCCGTTGATATAGATTTCTCCTTCATCAGGGAAGTAGATGCCGGAGATCATATTCATCAGGGTGGTCTTACCCGAGCCGTTTTCGCCCAGAATGGAAAGAATTTCGCCGCGATGAACGGTCAGATTTACATTATTATTCGCCTTCACGCTTCCAAAGCTTTTTGAAACACCACGAAGTTCAATGGCAGGACAATCATTTTTATGCTGATTCATATTGCGATCCTCCTTTTTTGCATTCAAAAGATTCTGCAGAGAAAAATCAATTCAAAACAAAATCTTTTCAATGCAAAAACCTCAATGGGCGAGGCGGAATAAATTCCGCCTCTCCGCCAAAAAGTTTACTATGCGGTCCTTATTTGGTGGTTACACCATCGATATCGATATCGAAATAAGGAGCAGAGCGATATTCAGACTCCAAGAAAGCCCCATCCTTGATAACCTCAGTATCAGGGGTGAAAGCAGCATCGGAATCAACATCAGCCATATAGGAAGTCAAAGCCTTGCCATCCTTGGTCCAGGTATCGGTAGCAAATACATCCAACTCGCCCTTGATCAGCTTATCCTTAGCAGCCTCGATGGCTTCCTTGGTGCCCTCAGCGCAAGCGGTGCCCAGCTCGGAAAGCTCAACAGAGCCGGTCTCCAAAGAGCCGGTCCAATCTGCGGGGATTTCCTTATCGTTCTTCACGCAATCGATGATGAACTCATAGTAGGGAGCCCAGTTGATGCGGGAAGATACCAAGAAGGTCTTGGGGCAAGCAGAAGCGGTAGAACCATTATAGGAAACATTGGGAACGCCTGCAGCTTCGCAAGCATCGGGAGCGCCCATGGAGTCGGCATGCTGGCTGATCAGAACGCAGCCATCCTTGATCATCTGGCTTGCATACTCTTTTTCCATATCGTAATCATACCAGGAGTTGGTATATTTTACATCAATGGTAGCGGTGGGGCATACAGAGCGAGCGCCCAAATAGAAGGAGGTCATACCGGACTTCACTTCAGCATAAGGCATAGCGCCCACATAGCCGATCTTAGCTTCCTCAGCCTTGATGGTGCCTGCTTTGATCATCTCATTGAGCTTCATACCTGCGGCAATACCGGCAAGGAAACGGCCCTCATAGATGGAAGCAAAAGCATTGTGGAAGTTTGCAACACCCTCGGTGTGAGCCTTGGTGCCGGTAGCATGGCAGAACTGCACATCGGGATATTCCTTAGCGGCGCGAATCATATTGTCTTCATGACCGAAGCTATCGGCGAAAACGATATCGCATCCATCCTCGGCCAATTCGCAAGCCTTATTATAGCAATCCTCGCCCTCTTCAGGGATACCGGTTACGATAATAACCTGCTCATCGGTCAACTCGAGCTTCTCCTGAACCTCTTTAGCAGCCTTGATAAAGTTCAGGTCGTAGGTAGAGTTCTCATCGTGCAGCATGATGAAGCCGATTTTGAACTCATCGTCTTTCTTTGCACCGCAGGCAGTCATGGTGATCAGCATCATAACAACCAGCAGAGCAGCCAACAGTTTTTTCATTGGTTTTCCCTCCAATAAATTATTTTTTATAATCACCGCCGATGGCGGAAATTACCGTTATTTGCGAAATTCAAGGCTTTGGCCATCCATCTTTTCGATGATGGCCAGAGATTCCACCTTTAAGCCTTGGGCGCGGAGCTTATCGCCGCCGCCTTGGAAGCCCTTTTCAATGGCAGTGGTGCAACCCACAACAGTGCCCCCTGCCTGAGCCACCAGATCCATCAGCCCATTCAGAGCGCAGCCGTTGGCAAGAAAATCATCCACCAAAAGGATCCGATCCCCTTCTCCGAGGATCTCCTTGCTCACCACCACCCGATAATCGATATTATGGGTATAGGAATGGACAATGGTGCTGTAAAGATCATCTTCCACATTGATGCTCTTTTTCTTCTTGGCAAATACCAAAGGCAGATCCAAAGCCGCCGCCACCGCCATGCCGAATGCAATGCCGGAGGCCTCAATGGTCATAATTTTATTGGGCTTGTCCTCCCTAAAAAGATCGGCGGCATAGCGGCCCATCTCCATCATAAAAGGGGTATCGATCTGATGATTTAAAAAGGAGCCCACCTTCAGTACATGACCGGGCAGAACTTTTCCTTCCTTCAGGATCTTCTCTTCCAATGCTTTCATACCTTGCGCGCTCCTTAACAAACAACTATTAACAATACATGTTTATGTTATCAAAAACCGCCCTCATTGTCAACACTTTAATCACTTTTTCCAACAAAAAATGCGCAGATTTTCCGATGGAAAAATCTGCGCATTAGATTAAATATAACGCTTGTTCCCCTTGATTTATTCCTCCGGGAATTTATCCAGATATTTTCTGAAAATTGCCTGATAGATAACGGGGTCAAACGCAAAGTGGGTATCCCGCTCGATCTCTTTTGCATAATGGAGCAGGGCTTCTTTTGCCCTTTGGCGGTCAGCGGTTTTGGTGCCTGCATAGGCCTCCAGCACATCTGCATATTTCAAGCAAAGAGCCGCATGATACCGAAGGATTTTCCAAGCGGAAGAAGGCTCCTGCTCCTCAAGGCATCGGGCCTTAAAATCGGCAATCACCTTTCGGATCTTTTGGCAATTTTGATCGATCTGCGCAGGATTCAGCGGCTTTTCGCGGCGGATATACGGAGGATCGAAAAGAGCGGAAAGGGTGGCCATATACTGCTCCACCTCCGCACCGCGCTCCCCGAAGGCGGCAGAAAAATATTCGGCGCTGATCTTATTAAAAGAGGACCTTTTATCCCAAAGCCCCTTCGCCATGGCATAGAGGGGAAGGCCGGTGGGGAAGGCCGCACGCTGCACCTGGCAGCTTACCATTCCATCCAGCCCGATCTTTTCCAGCTGCACCATATCACGATGAAGCACCTTGGCGCAGGCATAATAGCCGGGATCGATATAATGATCCCACATCAGGTGGTAATCAAAATCGAAGCTATCGCCATTCAGCTGCTCCTTCTGCCAGCGGGAAAGACGCGCCAGATTTTCGCCCACCGATTTGGGCATCACCAGCCGGTTTCTCTCATAAGGAGCAAGCTCTGCTCCCTCGGAAAGCGCCCCATCCGCAAGGGCAGTTGAATAGGTCCTGGTGATCGGGGCAAACATCAATACAAAGCGATCCGGGTTTTTCACCCTCTCGCAGATCGGCTCCCAAAGCAGATCCAGATAAATGAGGCATACGATCTTGGTATCAAGACCGGCCTTGACAAGCTTTTCATCCAGCTCATTGAGCATCCTCACATAGTAATCCGAGGGGCGCATTTTTCGGCATTCCTCGCACTCGCAATGATTATTTTTGCCATCGGCAAGCCAAAAATGAAGAAAATGAACCGCAGGGTGCTTTTGGCTATAGGCAACAATAGCATCGGTCATTTTATCCCGAATATCCTTGCGGGAATAGCAAAGATTGGTATTCAGCGCAACCTTGCCCCAAAGTTCCCGCCTGCCATCCACCATAGCAAGGCATTCGCGGATCTCCTCCGGCAGCTCCTCCTCATAGAGATCCCAGCCGGTGGCATGGATACCAAAGGGCTCGCAAGTCCACCCATGGCCGGTGGCATGATAATCCAGGCTACGCTTGATCACCTCTTCCTCCAGGCTCATCCAGAGATGATCCACATCCTCATCGTTTACAGGAGAAGTTTCGAAACCGATATGCCCGGCATCGTTATAAAACCGCTTAAAGAAGATGCTGGGGGTATGGAATTGGCAAAAATATCCGTTCATTCCAACCTTGGGCAGCCAATCAATCATATTATACACATGCTCATAACTGACCGCCCCCTCAATGCAGACGCTGCGATGGCGATAGGCGGCTTGCTCCTGCAGATGAAGGGTGAGTTCCTCTTTTTGGAGGGCGCGCTCAGGGATGATTTCCCCCTCCCGACCGGGATGGAGAAAGCGGCAGCCAAGCCCCTGCAAAAGGCGATATCCTGCGATCAGCACCGCCCGCTCGGAGGAGCCGGTAAGGATACCGCAGCCATTCCTTACATCGATGCGGATCTCATCCCGCTCCCCTGCTGCAACAGATCCATCGATCCCGATCCAAAGGGCATTTTTGATTGCCTTATCATAGGCGGGATAGCACCGTTTTTCTATAAATAAAGCAGAATCGATTTTTTTCAGATATTTTTCCAGTTCCTCCGCCGCAAAGCGGATGGTAGAATGATCGCCGATTTTAGCTAATGTGATATGCATAGCGCGCTCCCCTTAATACATATAGGTTCCTTCGGAAACAGTTTCTTCTCTGCCATCGGGCAGGGAGATCTTAGCGGTGATGCCTTTTGGGATCTCGAAGCGATAGAGAACCCGCTCGCCCCGATATTCCCAATGGGAGAGGAGCTTCCCGAAGCGGGTTTCAATCGAGGCAGTGAGATGCCCGAGGCGCTCATCGGGAATGGGGGCGATCTTTACCTCCTCATAGGCAGGCTTTTCGATTTGAATGCCTGCGGCCTTGCCGAAGATCCAATCGAATACCGCGCCATAGGCATAATGGTTATAGGAATTCATATCGGTGCTCCAGAAGGAGCCATCTTCCTTGATGCCATCCCAATGCTCCCACATGGTGGTGGCGCCTTGCTTGACCGAGAAGAGCCAGGAGGGGAAGGTCTCCTGCAGAAGAAGGTCATAGGCAAGCTTCTCGTAGCCGTTATCGGAGAGGGCATGGAGAAGATACGGGGTGCCCACAAATCCGGTGGTGAGATGGGTGCCATTGGCAATCACCATCTCGGCAAGCTGCTTGGCAAGGCCTTCGCGATCCTTTTCCTCGCAGAGGCCGAAATGGAGCATCAATACCCTTGCGGTCTGGGTATCGGGGTTCACCACAGGCGGTTCCCTGCGGGGATAGGTATTCTTCAGGGCATCGCCCTTCACTGCGGGTGCGCCGTTCTCGATAAAGCACTCTCGGAATTTGGCTACCACATTTTTATAGAGCTTCTTATATTCGCTCATATCCTCTCCCAGCACCTCCCCTGCTTTTACAAGCAGGGAGCAGGAATAGGCAAAGAAGGCGGTAGCGATCATATGGGTGGGAGTGGCGCCCATATAGATGCCATCCCCTGCATCCATGGCCAGCCAATCGCCATAGTGAACACCATCCAGCCATAAAAACTCCTCTGAGCCTGCGCCATGGATATAATCCACCCATTTTTTCATCATGGGGAAATGCTCCCGCAACAGTTCTTGATTGCCATAGGCCCGATAGATCTCCCAGGGGCAGATGCAAGCGGCATCCCCCCAGGCGGCAGAGATACGGGTGCTCCCTTTTTTCAACGCGAGGGGCACAACCCCCTCCACCTCGCCGCCCTCCCATTGATCGGCGGCCACATCTCCAAGCCATTTTTTGAAGAATTTTTCAACGTTATAATTAATGGCGGCAGTGCGGCAGAAAACTTGGGCATCCCCCGTCCAGCCAAGGCGCTCATCCCTTTGAGGGCAATCGGTGGGGATATCAAGATAATTGCTCTTCTGCCCCCAGATAATATTATGATAAAGCTGATTGATGAGAGCATTGCCGCAATGGAAATCGCCGGTGCGCTTCAGATCGGAATGAACCACCACCGCGGTGAAGCTCTCCGGCCCGATCTCCGCAGGGCTCTCCAGGATCCGCACATAGCGGAAGCCATAGAAGGTGAAATGAGGGGCAAGAGTTTCCCGCTCACCGCTTAAGATAAATTTGGCATAGGTCTTGGCAGAGCGGTAGTTCTCATTATAGAAATTCCCCTCTTTATCCAGCACCTCGCCATGATCAAAGGCGATTACATCGCCCTTCTTGCCCTTTACCGCAAGCTCAACCCAGCCGGTCATATTCTGGCCGAAATCCAGAACACGCTCGCCCTTGGGAGTAAGGATCACTTCAATGGGTTTGAGCCGCTCCTGAGGCTTGATCCACTCCCCCACTTGGGGGATCACAGGATAGCTTTTCTCCGAAAGCTCCGCCTTGCCAAGGCGCTGCGGCACCAGAGTTCCATCCCAGATCTCGCCGTTATAAATATCGGTAGAGATCGCAGGATGGGTATAGCAATCCCAGCTTTCATCGGTCTCGATGGTTTCCTTGGAGCCATCGGCAAAAAAGGCGGTAAAGGCAGCGGCAGTGCGCACCCGATCATCATAAAAATGAGTTTGACCCTTATAGCCGATGGAGCCCACTGCCCAGCCCTGCCCTACTTCGATGGCAACGGTATTGCTCTCCTTGATGGCTTCGGTGATATCATAAGTTTGCGCCTGAATCCGATGGTAATAGGAAGTCCAACCGGGAGTCAGCACCTGCTCCCCAATCTTCTTTCCGCCCACCAAAAGGTTATAAATACCCATAGCTGTAACGGTGGCCTCCACCCTTTGGGGCTCTTTGGAAAACTTCAGCTCCTTTTGAAAATAAACAGCGGCCACGCCGGTATCCTTGCATGCTTTAATCCAATTCATTTTGAACCTCCCTAATCATTTTTAAAAGGCTATTTTTCACCTTTTCTCCCGCCACCAAGACAGAGCTCGGCTTGCGGGGATCAAGGGGCGCGCCTCTCCAATCGGAAACGGTTGCCCCTGCCTCCTTTGCAATCAGCATTCCTGCCGCAAAATCCCAAGGTTGCAGGATGCCCTCCAGCATGGCGCCTGTCCGCCCTGCGGCGGCATAGACCATGGCCAGAGCGGCGCTGCCGATGCGGCGCATATCCCCTGCCCGCAGGATCAGCTCTTCGGTCATTCGGCCAACCTCTTTGGCCCGATCCTTATAATAGGGCATGGTCCCCAGATCAATGATGGCATTTTGGAATTCCACTTCGTTATCGGCATGGATCGGCGCTCCGTTGCAAAAGGCGCCCTTGCCTGCTTGCGCCGAAAAAAGCTCTTCGGTGAAGGGATTATAAACCGACCCAAAGACCACCTCTCCCTCTTGGAAAAGAGCAAGGGAGATGGCGCTTTGGTGATAATGGGTGATAAAATTGGCAGTACCGTCGATGGGATCCAAAATCCATAAGGGCTTTTTATAATCGGGGGCATTTTCCTGCTCCTCGCTCATAAAACCATAATCGGGATAGAGGGCAAGGAGCCCTTTTTTTATAAATTCCTGCACCGCCACATCTGTTTCGGTTACGAAATTGCTTCGCCCCTTTACCGAGACCGCAGCCCGATTGCAATTTACCATCAGCGCTGCAGCAGAGCGCATCAATTCAATTACTTTTTCCATTTTTATTTCCCTTCCAAAAACCGAACGGTGGGGCCGGTCAGAAGCCCCATATCCTTCAGTTGATATTCATAACTCCAGAATTCACCCTTGGTGCGCCAGCTATCGGGGCCATACCAACTATAGAGATCGGCGCAGTTATGGACGCAACCAAAGGTATTGAACCGATGACCAAAGAGGGTGATATGCAGGGTATGATGCCCCTTTTTGATCTTTTTCAACTTCAAAGTATAAGGAGAGAACGCCACAGGAGTGCCCTCCCGCTCATCAATAGAAACCTTACAAAGAGCGCCGGCATATTTCCCGAGCATCACTTCCATATCGCAATCAACAGGCGCATCAATGGGCAGATGATAGGTGATATTGCCTCCATAGAAGGGCAGCCCTTGGCGGCAGATTCCGCCGAAGCCGATCTCCTTGGAAGGAGCAATGATGCAAATTTCAGTTCCCTGCACCCGAAGATCGAAATCCCCAAGGATAAAGCAGGGCTCCAAATTAGAGCGCTTGGCAAAGGGATAGGTGATCTCTAAAATATTGCGCCCCTTCTTAATAGCGGGCAGAGCCACCTTTTTGATGGCTTCATCTACATACCAACCAATGCTTTCATTGGAAATTTCTTTCCCGTTCCAAAGAATGGTAGCCCGCTCGGCATCTTCCAAAGCAAGGGCTGCTGCCTTAAGGCGGATCTCGCTATAGATTTCATAGCGCAGGGAAACGGTATGCTCCGCGGGATCATCGGGAGTTACCCAAGGCTGGGCAAATTTTTCCATTCTGCCGGGGAACTGCAGAATTTCCCGAATGGCATTATCCGCCCGCAGAATTTCTTCCCTCGGCTGCCACTCCCCTTGATCCAAGCGATATTCCGCCAGATCCAGCAGCAATACATTCTCCTCTTCCCGCTCATAGGGCAAAAGCTGCTTAAAATCGCGGCTGCCATAGCAGAAAGGCTCTGCCTGCTGAGGAATAAACTCATGGTAATGGGGCGCAGAAAGCCGCAGCAGCAGGCTATCGGAATGGAAAAATTCATGGCTCACAATGGTCTTGCCGCCCACATGGCGGAAAGCCGCGGGGCGCACCTTGCCCGTAAGGGTATCATAAATATGAGGCTCCCATTCCCCTTGAAGGGTGATCTCCATCTTATCGCTTTGATGCTTTCCGTTATGGATGCGCTGCTCCCGATGGCGAAGCATTCCCGGCTTTTTAAAGCGGGCAATAAAGAGCCATTGATCGGCGCCATCTTCTCTCAGCTGATAAAGGAAATTCTCGGCGGGCAGACCGCTCTGCAGCCGCAGATCCACCTTGCGGCAGCACTCCAGCGCATCGGTCAGGGCCAATTGATCAAAGGCGATCCGCTCGGCGCGCTTATAAATCCCCTTGGCGGCATCGCTCTTGATCCCATCCACATGGGTAGGCTGCTCGCTCATAAAGATGACCTTGCCCCCTGCCTTCATGAATCTTTCAAGATAGGCAATGGTGGTGGCGCGCAGGGTTTTGCAATCGGGAACGATGATCGCATCATATTCCATCTCGCCCACCTTGCGGGGTTCCTCCTCCCTTGCAAGGGAGGGGAGCAAAGATTCATTGATAAAATTAAAATCTTGATGGCTTTCCAAAAGCCAATTGGTAACAGATGCGAAATTCTGATCCAATACCGCTCTTGCCTGACCGGTCTGGTCATTGGGGCCGCATTGCAGCCAAAAGCTTTCAACCGGATGGATCAGCCCCACCCGCACAATAGGTTTTCCGCGGGTCAGGGCGGTATTGAGCCTTGCAAAATGATCCTCTAAATAAGGATATTCCTTATACCATGCCGATTGATAGAAGATGGAGGCGGGATAATCTCTTTTTGCCTCTCCCGCCATGCTCATCCAGGAAAGATGAGGCACCCGCACAGTAACGCCAAGCGCCGCCTGCCAGTCCCCTTGAAATTTATGGCCGCGAAAATCGAAATCCCAGTTGGTAACGCCATAGAGTTCGGAAAGCATCGCCTCTTTGCCCATCTGATGAACCACCGATTGGCATTGCTTGGCAGTATTGAGCTCCACATTATCGCAAAGCATATCGATCCCCGGAATGCCAAAGGAGCGATATTGGCGCATATTATCGCCGGTGGCAGGCACCTGATCATAAAGGAAGGCCTCCCGCAAAACATGGCCGGTCAGGGCAAGGCCATGATTTTCGCACCATTTTCCGCACTGATCGGAGAAGGCACGGGCAAAAAGCTCGGCGCAAAGATCATAATAGCGATATTTGATCTCGGAATCACTGCCGTCGGCACAAAGCCAAAAGATCTCGGGCAGACGATCCAAGATATCCTCCCCATAGCGCTCCTCATATTTTTCTTCCCAGAAGCGGCTCCAGGCGGCCGCGATATCCTCGGTATCCTTTGCCCGATCGGCATAGAGCTTTTTGCGGCACATAAAATTAGGCTCATCGGTAAAGATGGCAGGAACAACCCCATCAAATTCCTCCCCCACCGCTTTATCATAAGCATCATAGGTGATCTCAATAAACCGCTGCATCGTCTCCTCATCCATGGTATCGGGATAAGCTTGATTATTGAACCAAGGCTCATCGGCGGCGGTTTCCACCGTTGCATACCATTTTTGCCCCTTGGCTTCCTCCTCCATCCCGATTTTGCAGTAGGAGGTCATCTTCCCCTGCTCATCCAGAACGATATCGTAAGCCCCCAGATAATAGGGCTTGCCTTCATTATATGCTTGCTCCTTATCGGTAAGGGCAACAGGGCGCGAGATGCTGAATTTTAAATTCTTCAGGCGGTATTTTTTCTCTTTGGTGAGATAGCCGCCTGCAGCACCGCTGGCCCAGCGATCTTCATCATAAAGCCAAGCCAACATCCCTTCGCTCTTGGCCTTCTCGGCGCAAGTCTTGATATGCCCCATAAAATCCTCGCCGAGATACTTGGTGGCCATCCCAACGCGGGAATGCATATGGAAGCCGCCGAAGCCCATCTCTTTAAAATAATCGATCTGGCGCAAAATCTGCTCCCGATCCAGCTTGCAGTTCCAAGCCCAAAAAGGAGCGCCGCGGTATTCGGCGGTTGGCTTTTGGAAAAGATCCATATCCAATTCGGGCCCTTTATTTTTCTTATATAGCATAAATTCACCCTCCCATATTTTAGATGGTTTCGCTTCTTGACATCATTATATAATGAATGCTATAATAAAAACAACAGTTGAGATTGACAAAATAGGGGGTGAATTTGTCATGAATGAACCCAAGAGCATGGAACGCCATACCAAACGCTTCCAAAAGCTTCAGGAAGAAAAAATCCTCATGACCACCTGCTCCGATTCAAGAAGCGCCTCTCACGACCATGATTTTTTAGAGCTTACATATGTAGTGCAGGGAAGAGCCACCCATGTTTTTGGGGAGGAAACCTCCATTATCGGGCAGGGCGATTATTTCATAGTGGACTATGGAGTGCGCCATGAATATACCCAGATCGGCACTACTCCCTTCACAGTGATCAACTGCCTCTTTCTTCCCCGCCTGATCGATGAAACCCTTGATCGCTGCCGCAGCTTCCAGGAGCTTGCGGAAAACTATCTGATCAAATTCAACTATCGCAATTTAAGCGATCGCCCCACCCGCCTGATTTATCATGACAACGATGAGCGGATCGGCAGGCTCATTAAATCCCTTTCCCAAGAATATAATGAAAAAAGGCCGGGGCATCAAGAGATGATGCGCTGCCAGCTTATCGAGATCCTGATCGATACCATGCGCAAGCTTCTGCTTCCTGCAGAGCCAAGCGGCAATGAATTGGTGCAATATATTATTGATCAAATTGAGCGGCGCTTTATGGAGCGGCTCTCTTTAGGGGAACTGGCGCAGAAATGCTGCTATTCTCTGGCCTATGTCAGCAAACGGTTCAAGGAAGAAACGGGGCTGACCTTTCAAAATTATCTTCAGCGCACCCGCATTCGGGAAAGTTGCCGCCTCTTGGCCAATACATCGAAAAAAATTGCTGAAATTGCCGAGCTGGTCGGCTATTCCGATCCGAAATTTTTCAACGAAGTTTTTAAAAACCATATGGGCATGACCCCAAGAGAATTCAAGCATAAGAAAGGAACCCCCCAATGAAAAAGATTATTTGTTTTGTTTTAGCCCTTCTGCTCCTTTGCCCCACTGCTTTTGCCGCAAAGGACCTCACCTTTTCCTTTTCGGAAGCCCAAGGCGAAGTGGGCGATACTGTAACCATCGTGGCCTCCTCCAAGGGAGCGCCCCTTGCCTGCTCTTATAAATTGGTATTGGTTTATGATACCAAGGTTTTAAAGCCCGTTAAGGTAACCAAGCTTGAATCCGAAGGGTTCTTCATGAGCAATCTGGAAGCCACCTATGAAGGCAAAGCCGCTGTTAATGCCCTGACCGCTTCTGCCACCAAGGCCTTTGAGGGGGATTGCGATCTCTTCTCGGTAAGCTTCGAGATCCTTGCAAAGCCCGACGGTGGAAAATCGGTGATCGATATTCCCTATTATGAATGCTACGACGGGGATCTTAAAATGCTGGATGCCGCCTTTGATGAATGCAGCGTTAAGGTTGGAAAGGCTGCAGGCAATGATGCCCCCGATGAGAATACCGGCAAGGACCCTGCCCCCGATGAAAACACCGGCGAGGGAGCAGGCGGAAAAGATCCTTCCGATACCAATAACAATACCGATACCAATACCGGCAAGGATCCTGCAACCGATAATAATACCACCGGTAACGATACCGCAACCGATAATAACACCAACGGCAACGATACCGCAACCGATAATAACACCACCGGTAACGATACTGCAACCGATAATACCGGCAGCGGTACTGCAACCGGCGATCCTTCCGCCGAAAGCGATAAAGCCGAGAGCGATAAAGAGCCCGCCGGAAAATGGGAAGTTTTTGAAAAAACCGAAGAGATCACCTATTCGGAAAATGGAAATATCGATATCTTCAAGGGCGAATTTATCCGCGACGAAGAAGATAAACTGACCGATATTAAGCTTTATGATGAAGAGGGCAAGCCTGCAGGCAGCCTCAAGGTGGAAGAAAAAGAAGATGGCACCATCGAGGTGATCGAGCATCGCGCAGAAGATACCGATCAGCCCTTCAACCATTTATATTGGATCATTCCCGCAGCTATTTTGCTGATTGCAGGCGGTGTTGCGGCATTTATGATCATGAATAATAAGCAAAGCGAAAAAAAGAAAGAGGAGGAAATTGAAGAATGAAAAAATATCCCTTATTGATCCGCTATATTCCCAAAACCGCTCTTTGGGGCGGCACCAAGCTGCACGCCCGCTATCAAAAGGAAGCCCCCTTTGAAAAGATCAGCGAAACCTGGGAGCTTTCGGTGCGGGAGCAGGATGATTGCCTCATTCGCAACGGCGAATATGAAGGCATGGCCCTCGGCGCATATCTGGGCGATGCCCATAAACCCTTCCCCCTCCTCATTAAATTTATTGATGCCAACGATAAGCTTTCGGTGCAGGTGCATCCCGACGATGCCTATGCCGCGCTGGACAATGATCTTGGCAAGACCGAGATGTGGTATATTCTGGAAGCCGATGAAGGCGCCAACCTGATCTATGGCCTCAAAGAAGGCGCCACCGCCGATGATTTCAAGGCCGCAGTCAAGGAAGGCCGGATCGAAGAGGTGCTCAATCATCAGCCTGTTAAGAGCGGGGAAACCTATTTCATCCCTGCAGGGATGGTGCATGGCATCGGCAAGGGGATCTTGGTGGCCGAAATTCAGCAGAGCAGCGATCTTACCTATCGGGTTTATGATTATGATCGCAGAGATGCCGCCGGCAACCTGCGGGAGCTTCATGTGGAAAAAGCCATGGCAGTTACCCGCCCCTTCACCGAAGAAGATATCAACGCAGTGCGCTATGCCAAGGGCAAAGAAGGCCTTGCCAACTGCCCCTATTTCTTCACCGATAAGAAGAGCGCACCCTTCAAGGGTGAGACCAAAGAATATGAAATTCTGCTCTTTATCTCCGGCAGCGGCGAGATCCTCTTCGAGGATCAGCGGATCTCGGTAAAGGCCGGCGATTGCTGCTTCCTGCCCGATGAGATGGGCGCTTATGAAGTTGTTGGCGAGACCGATTTCCTCTTTGTGAAGGAGAACTAAAATGATTCTCTGCAGCCAGACCGAAATTTTAGCTCAGCGCTATTCCTTGGAGGAGGCGCTTCAAAAGCTCAAAGAGGCAGGCTTTGATGCCGCTGATCTTTCCCTTTTTGATACCCCCGATAATCCCCGCTGGAGCAAGGAAACCTATCGGGAAGAAGCCATCAAAATAGGCGAATATGCCCGCTCCATCGGCATTCCCATCCTGCAGGCCCATGCCTATTTTCCTCCAAGCACTCTTTTTAAGAAACTGCCCTATGAAGAGATTTTGGAGTTTATTGATCGGGGAGTGGAAATCGCTGCCCTGGCAGGTGCGAAGGTCATTGTGGTGCACCCGCTGCACTATTCCGATTATGAATACCATGAGGAAGAATGGTTTGAGCGCAATATGGCCTATTATGCCCGCTTTAAGCCCCTATGCGAGCAATACGGAGTGCAGGTTTGCGTTGAAAACATGTGGAAAACCCATAAATTGCGCAAATGCATCGACCATGATACCTGCTCAAGGCCCGAAGAATTTATCCGCTATCTGGATACCCTCAATGCCGATGGTAAAAACCATTTTACCGCCTGCCTTGATCTTGGCCATATGGTGCTGGTGGGCGAAAAGCCGGATCGCATGATCCGAATGCTGGGCAATCGGATCGGCGCTCTTCATGTGCACGATAATAATTATCGCGACGATAGCCATACCCTCCCCGGCCTTGGCAAAATGCCCTATGAGGAAATCTGCGCCGCCCTGAAAGAGATCGGCTACCAAGGGCTCTTCACTCTGGAGGCCGATAACTTTATTAAAAATGTTCCCGATGCACTCCTCCCCTCGGCAGTTGCCTTTATGGCAAAAAACGCCCGCTACTATGCAAATCTATGCGAATAAAATCCTGCCCCTGCCGCTTGTTTTGCGGCAGGGGCATTATATATAATTTTTAATCGGGGATCGGAAAAATTGTTCAAAACCTTTGATTTCTGCCGCAAGGGTTACCCGAAGGCGTACAAAGGTACGCCGAGTGGCAGAAATCGGAGGTAGAAACGAATAAAAAAGCACCGCCTGAGCGGTGCTTTTTTATACGTTTACGGTTTGGGCAATTTTAACATCCCCGAAAATTATTCGTCGGTATAGTTATCAAAATAACCTTGGATATAAACGAAGGGAGTACCCTTATCGCCGGAGCCGGAGGTCAGATCGCAAAGGGTGCCGATCAGGTCGGTCAAGCGGCGGGGAGTGGTGCCTTGGGAAGCCATATTGCCTACCAGGCTTTCATCAGTCTTGGCAGCAATCTTGCTCTTAATAGCGGCCTTGAGCTCCTCGCCCTTCAGGTCTGCATAATCATTATCTGCAAGATATTTGAGTTTGAGCTCATTGGGAGTGCCCTCCAAGCCCTTGGTATAGTTGGGAGAAACGCAAGGATCTGCAAGCTCCCAGATATGGCCAACGGGATCCTTGAAGGCGCCATCGCCATAAACCATAACCTCAACGGTCTTGCCGGTCTTCTCGAAGAGGCGCTTTTGAACATCCTCTACCAAAGCTTGGCAATCGCGGGGGAAGAGTTTTACTTTATCTTCGGTGGATTTATTGGAGCCAAGGAGGCCATATTTATCATTATAGCCGCTATTGCCGATGGGGGCATCCATGATCTGATCCATACCGTATACAATCTCGGCGCCGGCTTCTTTGAGCAGGCGGCGGGTACGGAAACGGGAATGGATATCGCAGTTCAGAACATTCTTGGTATATTTGAGAATGGCTCTGGGATCATTTGCAAAAACAAACTCAACCTCGCAGCCGCAGCCGGTGATCAGTTCTTCATAATATTCCACATAGTCCATGCCGGTGAAGGGATGCTTCTCATAACCGAAAAGCTCACGATATTGCTTGATATCCAAAACATCGGTATAGGGGTTTACACCGGATGCATCTACCTTATCAGGGCTAACAAGATTATTGCCCACTTCATCGCCGGGGTAGCTGAGCATCATATAGATCTTCTTACAGCCCTTGGCGATACCGCGCAGGCAGATGGAGAAGCGGTTACGGCTGAGGATCGGCAGAATAACGCCAACAGTGCCGCCGCCAAATTTGGTGCGAACATCCTCGGCAATATTTTCAACGGTAACATAGTTATTTTGAGTACGAGCCACAATAGACTCGGTCATCGCAATAATATCCCGATCCCGAACAGTGAAATCACCGTTCTCAACAGCCTGCATGATGCAATCAACAACGATCTCGGCCAGATTATCGCCCTCACGAACGATAGGGGCGCGAAGACCTCTTGATATGGTGCCGATCATTCTACTCATTTGAAATACACATCCTTCTTAATAATATGGATTTTTAACGTAATTATTTTACTGCTTTAGTGGCCACTATGTCAACCCCTGTTTCGCAAATATTTGAAATAATTATATCGTGCATTTCCACAGGAAGAGCAACTTTAGTCTTGCGAATCAGTTCCATGCAGTCAAAGAGTTTTTCCTTGGGCAGGGGATTTGCGGAGCGCACAGGAAGGAGCTCCCCTTTCATGCCGTCGATCATCACCGTAGTGGTAAGGATCCGCACGGGATGGGAAAACTCGGCAGTGGCATAGGTAACGCCGCGTTTGCAGCCATAGCCTTCCATGGCGGTGATCTTTTCACCCTCACCCTCCACATTGATATGGCAACCGCGAGGGCATACGGTACAAATAATTTCTTTTTTCATCAGTTATGCCTCCTTCACCACTTCAACTGTTATCTCGCTGCCCGAAAGCTTATCGGTTTCAACAGTGAGATGATTCATTTCGCCGGGATTTACCAGAATTTCTTTCTTCTTTGCAATGATCTCATCACCGCAGCGGGCAATCAAGGTTACCTTCTGCTCGGGCTGCAATACCCGGAAATAAACATCGACTTTGGCGCCCTTCTGATTGGCATCGATGGATTGCGGGCAGAGGTAGCGCACATTTCTGCCGGTAACGCATTCCATAATATTCTGCGCATCGTTCAGCTTGCCCATTGCAAATTTAGCGGCATATTTACCTGCCACTGCGCTCTCTGCACTAACATTATCGACAAGATCATTAACATGCACAACATTTCCGCATGCAAAAATTGCAGGAGAGGAGGTTTGCATATATTGATTAACAGCAGGGCCATTGGTAATGGGATTCATCTCGATCCCTGCCTTGCGGGTAAGCTCATTTTCAGGCAAGAGCCCTACCGAGAAGAGAACGGTATCGCACTCTACAAATTCAGCTTGCTCATTAATGGGCTTTTTATTCTCATCAACAGGAGCAACCCAAACGCCGGTTACCCGCTCATTGCCTTCGATGCGGGTAATGGTATGAGAAAGCTTCAGGGGGATGCCAAAATCATCCAAACACTGCACCCGATTGCGGGTAAGGCCTGCCAGATAATCCATCAGCTCCACAACCATTACAACCTTGGCGCCCTCCAGCGACATTCTTCTTGCCATGATCATGCCGATATCGCCGGAACCGAGGATCACAACCTTCTTCCCTACCATAATATTCTGGCGGTTTACAAGGCGCTGGGCCGAGCCTGCAGTAAAGAGCCCTGCGGGGCGGGTGCCGGGGATCATGATCCCTGCGCGGGTGCGCTCTCTGCAGCCCATGGCCAAAACAATGCTGCCTGCCTGAATGCAGGAAAGGCCATATTCGCTGCCGGTGCAGATCACTTCGTTGGTTTCATTATTCACCTGCAAAACCATAGCGCCAAGCATATATTCAACGCCCAATTCATTGGCCTGATCCACAAATCTGCTATAATATTCGGGGCCGGTCAGCTCTTCGCCGAAGCGAGTGAGGCCGAAGCCCGGATGGATACACTGCTGCAAAATGCCGCCCAGTGCATTATCACGCTCGATTACAATAACGCGCTCTGCGCCTTCTTCCTTTGCCGCAATGGCAGCCGCCAAGCCTGCAGGGCCGCCGCCGATAATGGCAACATCACATTTCATATTATTCATCGCGATTAACCCTCCCTGGTACTGCCGGTTACCATATAGGAACCGTCGATATTTTTATTAATATCCGTAGGCGCGCAATTCAGCTCGCGGGCCAAAATCTCAATCACCTTGGGGCCGCAGAAACCTGCTTGGCAGCGGCCCATTCCGGCGCGAACGCGGCGCTTAACTGCATCAACCGTTCTTGCGCCCAAGGGGCGATGGATCGCCTCAAGAATCTCTGCCTCGGTGATGGTTTCGCAGCGGCATACCACATTGGCATAGAGGGGATTTTCTTTGATAAGAGCATCCTGCTCTTCCAAGGTGCATTCGCTGAATTTAATAATGCCCTTCCGCTCTTTAATAAAGTTATCCTTCAGCTTGAAGCCGGCGCCGCGATAAAGCATCTGCTCCACCACATATTTGCCCATGGAAACCGAAAGGGTAAGGCCGGTGGAGCGAACACCGGAAAGGTTCACATAGCCTTCCAAATCGTCCCAAATATCAAAATTCAATCCTTCGGGATTGCGGTTGGGGCGCAGGCCGGAATATTGCGTAATGGTATCCCGCACATTAACATTGGGAACCAAATTCTTTACATCTGCGGTAATGGAAGCAAGGCCTTCTGCAGAGGTGGATTTATCGGTCTTGGAATCCTGATCCTCGGCGGTGGGGCCAACCAACATATTGCCATGAATGGTGGGGCACATCAGCTTACCCTTGGTAACCTTGGTGGGGATGGGAAGCACAATATGGTCTACCTGGCAAGAGGTATTCTTATCCAAAATAAAGAACTGACCCTTGCGGGCAACCACCTTATATTCAGCCTTGCCCACCATCTCTGCGATCTCATCGCAATAGAGACCTGCGCAGTTGATTACATATTTGGTTTCGATCTCTTCGCCGGTGGTAACCACACTCTTGATCTTGCCATCTTCAGTCTTAATATCGATAACCTTGGTATTCAAAAGGAAGCGCACTCCATTAGCGGCAGCATTTTCGGCCATTGCCTGCACAAAGATAAAGGGATCAATAATGCTCTCTCTGGGAATCCAAAGGCCGCCCTTCACTTCGGGATTCAGGTTGGGCTCCATCTCTAAAAGCTGGGCGCCGGATTTATACTCAATATCGTATACATGATTGCGGAATGCCTTCTCTTTGATTTCGGGCAACTTTTCAAATTGCTCCTCGGTGATCGCGGGGAGAATGGCGCCGATCCGAGAGAAAGGCACATCCAGATCCTTCACAATCTCATCGTACATGGGATTTGCGGCCACAACCAACTGGGATTCCAAAGTTCCGGGCGCTGCATCATAGCCGGTATGGATAATCGCGCTGTTGGACTTGGAGGCATCGCCACCCACATCGTCATTCTTCTCCACCACGATTACATCCACTTCATACTTGGAGAGCTCGCGGGCCACCGCACTGCCGACCGCGCCGGCACCGATGACAACAACATCTGTTTTGAGCATAACAAAACACCTTCCTCATCAAATTCTTTTTATAAGAGCCAATTTTCACTCTGCGAATCATTATAACATATGGTCAGAAACTTTGCAAGATGTTTGCAAAATGTTTTCAAAAAAATATGGTACGAAAAACTTGTTTTCGTACCATTTCTTTTTATTTTGCTAAAATCACCTTGGCGCCTGCGCTCTCCAACGCCGCCACCGCCTGCAAGGGCGCTTCATCATCGGTAATCACAAGGTCGATCTCCTCAAGGGTGCAAACCTTATTCATCGCCCGCAGCCCCATCTTGCCGGAATCAGCCAACGCAATAGATTGAGTAGCATTATCGATCATCCGCCGATGAAGGCGCGCCTCTCCGATATGAAAATCTGTGATTCCCTCTTCGTTGATCCCGCCGATGCCGATAAAGGCTTTATCCAAATTAAAATGCTCCAAATTTTCCTCGGAAGGAAATTCCGAAAGGGTTAGCTCCTTGGCCCGAAGGCGGCCGCCGGTGAGGATCACTGTGCAATCCGCGATTTCGGAAAGCTCCACTGCAGTGCGAAGGGCATTGGTGAAAACAGTGATGGGCCCGATATTCTTCATATATTGCGCCATCGCCTGCACAGTGGTGCCAACGCCCATATAAACGGCATCGCCCGGCCGGATCAATTTAACAGCCTCTTTGGCGATCTTATCCTTTTGCTGATGCTTCATTTCTGCTCGGCTGGCATATTCCGGCTCGGAATTGAGCAGCGCAGTCGCCACCGCTCCGCCATAAACCTTGCGGAGCACTCCCTGCTTTTCCAAATAATCCAGATCCCGCCGCACCGTTTCGATGGAGATACCAAACCGCTCCATCAGCTCTGCATTTTTCACTGTTCGATTCTGCTTGATCAGATCCGCGATCTGCGTTCTTCGCTCCAAATTCAAAGGGATCCCTCCCATTTCTTATACTTTATTGATATCAATATAATCAAAACCGGTCGCAGTGCGCACCGCAAGGCGCTCAAAGCCCGCCGCCCGAATCCGCTTCAGAGCATCTTCAAATCCGATGCCAAGCTTTCTGGCATCATGGCAGTCGCTGCTCAAAATCATATCGCCGCCCCGCTCATGGATCGCCCGCATCACATAGTTGACCGGATAAGCCGAGGCCCGATAGCCTCTTGCAATAGCGCCGGTATTCACCTCAAAAGGCACCCCATAGGGGATCAGCGCCTTCACCGCATCCTCTGCCGCCGCCCGATAGCGGGGATGATCGATGGAAAAGAAGGGATGGATCTTTTCCCATTTATTGATCAGATCAAAATGGCCGATAATATCGCCATGGGTTTTATCCAGAACCTTGGAAACCTCTTCAAAATAGGCCTCTGCCAGATTCATGGAGTTTCCGTTGAATACCTCAACCAGTTCCTCCATCTGCTCCACCGAGGCATCCACATCCCAGATCCTTCTTCCGATCTTAACCCCATGGACCGAGCCGATAATAAAATCGAATTTTCCAGTGGGCGGCGCAGAAAAGGAATCCTGCTCAATGCCGCAAAGAATAGTGATGCGATCCTTATATTTTTCCTTCAGAGCGGCAATCTCCTCCCGATAGAAATCCACATCGGTTTCTGCCATAGTCCAGCTCTCGCCGGGGATGGGAGAGTGCTCTGAAAAGCCGAGAAGGGTATAGCCCTTTTTCAAGGCCGCCTCGATCATCTCTTCGGGGGTATTGATCCCATCGCCATATTTTGTATGGATATGCACTTCGCTTTTGACCATTGCTATTTCTCCTATTCAATCCGTTAAACCATTAAAATTCTATCATTTTTTAATGGTGCCCGTCAATGGGTGTTTTAAATAAAAAGAACTATGGTCCATCCCTGCATCATAGTTCTTTTCCATAAATTTTAAGTCATCTTTTCTTGTTTCACCTTATGGTCGATCACATGGCGGCTGCCAAGCTCCTTGCGGATATCCTCCACCGAGATTCCCTGCTCCACCATCAGCACCATGATATGATAGGCAAGATCGGCAATCTCATAAATCGTCTCGGCCTTATCCTCCGCCTTGGCGGCGATAATCACCTCGGTGCTCTCCTCACCGATCTTTTTCAGAATCTTATCCAAACCCTTTTGGAAAAGATAGGTGGTATAGGATCCTTCGGGCAGCTGCTCCTTGCGCCCCTGAAGAAGGGCATAAAGACCTTCCATCGAGAAGGCGGGAGCGATCTCTCCCTCATAGATCCGCTCATTAAAGCAGCTATCGGTGCCCTTATGGCAGGCAGGGCCATCCTTTTTTACCCGCACCTCCAGCGCATCTCCATCGCAATCGGCAGTAATCGACACAATATGCTGATAATTTCCGCTGGTCTCCCCTTTGAGCCAAAGCTCGCCTCTTGAGCGGCTCCAAAAGCAGGTGAGCCCTTTTTCCATGGAAATACCAAGGCTTTCCTGATTCATATAGGCAAGGGTTAAGACCTTGCCGCTTTCATCATCCACAACGATTGCCGGAATCAATCCTTTTTCATCAAATTTCAGATTCATCTTTTTCTTACCTCACATTGATATTGCTCTCGCGCAGCCGCGCTTTCAGATCCTCGATCCGGACCTCCCCGAAATGAAAGATGGAGGCCGCAAGGCCTGCATCTACCTTGGGAAGGCTCTTAAAGAGGGTAATAAAATCTTCAATACAGCCGGCGCCGCCGCTGGCAATCACCGGCACATTCACCGCATTGCTCACCGCATCCAGCATCTCAAGATCAAACCCGTTTTTCACCCCATCAGTATCGATGGAATTGAGCACCACCTCACCGGCGCCCCGATCCACGCAGGATTTGATCCATTCAATGGCCTCCATGCCGGTATTTTCTCTGCCGCCCTTGGCAAAGACCCGATAAACACCATCCACCCGTTTCACATCGGCGGAAAGCACCACACACTGATCTCCATACCGCTCCGCGGCGCGGCGAACAAGATCGGGATCGCGGATGGCGCCGCTATTGACACTGACCTTATCGGCACCGCATTTTAATACCCGATCGAAATCCTCCAAGGTATTGATCCCGCCGCCAACGGTGAGGGGGATGAAAATGGTGCTTGCCACCTCTTTTAAGATATCGGTAAAGAGGGCGCGCCCTTCGGCAGAGGCGGTAATATCATAAAAGACCAGCTCATCGGCCCCATTTTCGCTATAATATTTTCCAAGCTCCACCGGGGAAGATACATCCCGCAAGCCTTCAAAGTTGGTACCCTTCACCACACGCCCGTTGCGCACATCCAGGCAAGGGATAATTCTTTTGGTAATCATCGGCTCACCTCGATTGCTTCTTTGAGATCAATGGCGCCGGTATAATAAGCCTTGCCGATGATGGCGCCATAAAGCCCCATCTCCTTGAGGGCCTTAACATCCTCCATAGAGGATACTCCGCCCGAGGCGATAAGATCGATCTTATACTTTTGGGAAAGCTCTTTATAAAGCGCCCGATTGGTGCCCTTCATAGCTCCATCGCGGGAGATATCGGTGCAAATAATGGTTTGCACCCCGAGGGCTTCCATCTTTTCGAAATAGATCTCGGCGGTCTGCTCGCTCTTTTCGGTCCAACCTTTAATGGCCACAAACCCATCCTTCAGATCCACCCCAACAGCTACTTGCGCTCCATATTTTTGGAGAGCAGCCTTTAAGAAGGCCTCATCGGTTACCGCAGCGGTGCCCAGGATCACCCGATCCACTCTAAGGGAAAGATAATGGTCGATGGTTTCCATATTGCGAATGCCGCCGCCTACCTCGATGAAGAGATCGGTTTCTTCGGCAATTCTTTGGATCACCTCGCTATTGGAGGGGATGCCGCTTTTGGCGCCCTCTAAATCAACAAGATGCAAGAATTTTGCGCCGCAGCGGATAAAATCCTTGGCAACCGCCAAAGGGTCCTCGTTATAAACCGTCATCTGTGCATAGTCGCCCTTAAAAAGGCGCACCGCCTTTTTATCGACTAAATCAATTGCAGGAAAGATATTCATAATTCATTGATCTCCGTAAATGCTTTTAAAATTGATAGCCCCACCTTCCCGCTCTTTTCGGGATGGAATTGGCAGCCCATAATATTTTTCTTTGCCACCGCTGCGGTGAGGATTGCGCCATATTCCGTATCGGCCGCCAAAGAATCTTCGCAGCCTTCGGCATAAAAGGAATGCACAAAGTATACATGGTCGCCTTCCTTCAAATACTTAAATAAAGGATGCTCCTTTTGCCGAAGCCGCAAGGCATTCCAGCCGATATGGGGGATCTTCAATTCCTTGGGCAATACCCCTTCCATCGGCACCACTCTGCCTTGAAGGAGCCCCAAGCCCTGATGAAGACCATATTCCTCGCTCTCCTCAAAGAGGAGCTGCATTCCAAGGCAGATACCCATTAAAGGCTTGCCGCTCTCTGCCCATCGGCAGATCCATTCAGCAAGGCCGCTCTTTTTTAATTTTTCGGCGGCATCTCCGAAGGCACCCACCCCCGGCAGGATCAGCCGATCGGCCTTTTGAAGTGCCTCGGGATCGCCGGAAACAAAGGCCTCCTCCCCAATGGCTCCGAAGGAGGAGCGCAGGGAAAAAAGATTGCCTACTCCATAATCAATAATTCCGGTCATGCTAAAGTTCCTTTCGTGGAGGGCACTGCATTCTGATTAGCAGGATCGATGGCTACCGCCTCTTTAAGGGCTCTTGCCACTCCCTTGAAGGCCCCTTCCGCAATATGATGGGAATTTTTGCCTGCCAGTTGGCGGATATGCAGATTCATCAGTGCCTGACGGGTAAAGGCTTCAAAGAATTCCTCCACCAGTTCGGTATCAAAAGTGCCGATCTTCTCGGTGGGGAATTCAAGGCCGAAGCAAAGGCAGCTTCTGCCCGAAAGATCGAGAGCCACCTGAATCAGCGCCTCATCCATGGGAAGGAGAAAGCTCCCATAGCGATTGATCCCCCGCTTTTCTCCCAAGGCTTCGCGAAGGGCCTGCCCCAGGCAGATGCCGATATCCTCGGCAGAATGATGATCATCTACCCAAGTATCCCCCTTGCAGGAAAGCTTTAAATCAAAGCGGGCATGGGAAGCAAAAAGGGTCAGCATATGATCCAAAAAGCCGATGCCGCTTTGGATCTCCGCCTTGCCGCTGCCATCCAGATTCAGGGAAAGCTTGATCTCGGTCTCGGCGGTTTTTCTTTCAATGGTCGCCTCTCTCATTTTAACTCCTCCTTCAGTAATTCAATCAATCGCGCCATCTGCTCTTTGGTGCCGATGGTGATGCGATTAAAATCTTTTATTCTTTCTTTCTTAAAATGCCGCACCAAAATTCCCCGCTCCTTCAGCTTCAGATAGAGCGCTTCGCCCCCGATCTTATCGCTTTTGGCAAAGAGGAAATTGGCCTTTGAGGGCAATACCTCAAAGCCAAGCTGATGCAGCTCTTTGGCGGTCCATTCGCGGGTGGCTTCAATCTCCTTGCAACGCCCCCGATAATATTCCTCCGCCGCAACCGTTGCCTCCCCCAGCGCCATGGTCAGGCGATTGATATTATAGGGATTGGTGGAATATTTGATCCGCTCCAGATCCTCGATCAGCGCCGCCCCCGCAATGGCATAGCCCAGCCGCGCCCCCGCCATGCAGCGGGATTTGGAATAGGTGCGGGTAATGAGCAGATTTTCATATTTTTTCAAAAGGGGCAGCGCACTCTCTCCCCCGAAATCCACATAAGCCTCATCAATCAAAACAACGCCACTCGGATTCCTCTTTAAGATCTCCTCAATAGCAGCAAGAGGAAGGCTGATGCCGGTAGGAGCATTGGGATTGGCGATCACGATTAGTTTCCCATCCTCGCAATAATCCATAGGATCGATGGTGAAATCCTCCTTTAAGGGGATCTCCCGATACGCCACCCCATTGAGATCACCGAAAACCGGATAAAAGCCATAGGTAATATCAGGAAAACGCGCTCCCATCCAACCATAGGCCATAAAGGCAAAATTCAAAATATCATCGGAGCCATTGGAGAGAAAGATATTCTCAGGCCCCACCCCATAAAGCCCTGCCAGCTTTTCTTTCAGGTCCTTGGCAGAAGGATCGGAATAAAGCCGCAGATCGGCAATCTCCTGCTCCCCGATCGCTTTGATCACCGAAGGGGCGGGAGGATAGGGGGATTCATTGGTATTGAGCTTGATATAGACCTGATCCCGCGGTTGCTCCCCGGGGGTATAAGGCTCTAATATTTGATAGGCTTCTCTTAAAAATTTACTCATCTTGATCCTCGAATCGAATACTCACGCTCTTGCCATGGGCATAGAGCCCTTCAGCCTCTGCAAAATAAGTTACATCCTCATGGATTTTCTCCAGAGCAGCGCGGGTATAATAGGTATATTGGCTTTTCTTAATAAAATCATCCACCGATAAGGGGCTGGAGAAACGCGCGGTCCCGCTGGTGGGCAGGGTATGATTGGGGCCTGCATAATAATCCCCCAATGCCTCGGGACAATTGCGCCCCATAAAGATAGAGCCTGCATTACGAATCGCCTCCAGATAATCAAAAGGCTCATCCACCATCAGCTCCAGATGCTCCGGCGCGATCTCATTGGCAATATCGATCACCACGCGCAGATCTTCGGCAATAATAATCTTTCCATTGCGGTCGATGGATTCCCTTGCGATCTCTGCCCGAGGCAGCAGCGGAATCTGCCGCTCCAGCTCTGCCTGCACCGCCTTGGCCAAATCCTCGCTATCGGTAACCAATACTGCGGCGGCCAGCTTATCATGCTCCGCCTGAGAAAGAAGATCCGCCGCCACATGAGCGGGATTGCTCTTCCCATCGGAGACCACCAAAATTTCGCTGGGCCCTGCAATCATATCAATCGATACCTGCCCGAATACCTGCCGCTTGGCTTCTGCCACAAAGGCATTCCCCGGGCCCACGATTTTATCTACCCGCGGCACGCTTTCAGTGCCATAGGCAAGGGCTGCCACCGCTTGGGCGCCGCCCACCTTGAAGATCTTTTGCACCCCTGCGATCTTGGCCGCCGCCAAAATCACGGGATTGACCTTTCCATCCTTCCCCGGCGGGGTGACCATAGCGATCATCTTGCAGCCTGCGATCATGGCGGGGATGCTATCCATCAGCACTGTTGAGGGATAGGCGGCGGTGCCACCGGGCACATAAAGGCCTACCCTCTCAATCGGCGTGATCTTCTGGCCGGTGATCACTCCATCCTGCTCATTGATGATAAAGCTGGTGCGCACCTGCTTTTGATGGAAGGCGCGGATATTTTCGGCAGCCTTCCTTAAAATTTCCAAAAAACGAGGTTCCACAAGGCGAAAGGCCTCTTCTATCTCCTCCTCGCTTACCTGCAGGGCAGAAAGCTCCGCTCCGTCAAATTTCTTGGTATATTCCAAAAGGGCCTCATCCCCCCGCTTGCGCACATCGGCAATAATACCGCTCACAATCTCGGTGGGATTGAATTTTTGCTCTTCTCTTGCGAAGATCTCGCTATAGGGAAGTTCCCCGTATTTCATTATTTTAATCATGATTCTCTACCTGCTTTTTCATTTTTTCGGCAAGCTCCAGGATGGCTTCTTCCTTAAACTTGCTTGCCGCTTTATTGGCGATAAGGCGAGCGCTGATGGGCACTACCGTTTCAAAAACCTCCAGATTATTTTCCTTCAGCGTTGTGCCGGTTTCCACAATATCCACAATCACATCCGAAAGACCCAAAATCGGCGCAATCTCAATAGAGCCGTTTAACTTGATAATATCGATCTCTCTGCCTTTTTGAGTATAATAAGCGGAGGCGATGGTGGGGAATTTGGTAGCCACCCGCAGGGTAGCGCTGCCCCGATCCCGAAAATCCTTCGGTGCGGCAACCGCCATGCGGCAGATGCCCATACGGAGATCCAAAAGCTCATAAACATCCGGCTGATATTCCAAAAGAATATCCTTGCCTGCCACCCCGATATCGGCAGCCCCCCGCTCCACATAGATAGCCACATCCGATGGCTTGACCCAAAAATACCGCACGCCCTTCTCTTCATTCTCGAAGATCAGCTTGCGATTTTGCTCCTCAATGGAGGGGCAGGGAAAGCCTGCTTCCTTGAAGAGGCGATAAACCTTTTCCCCAAGGCGACCCTTGGGCAATGCAATATTAAGCATCCTGCATCCTCCCCTCTTTAAGTTTGATGATCTTTTTAAAGGTTGCTCCTTCAGGCAATGCCCGCGCCGCAAGCACCTTTCCTTCCTTTGCAAGGGTTTCCACCGCCGCTGCGATGGCATCGGGGGTTTCCCCCTCTTCATAAAGCAGCAAGAAATCGGCGCCAAGCTCCTCTCGCTCCTCCATCCGCTCCAAAAGATCCAGATAAACCGCAAAGCCGGCAGCGCCGCTCTTGCGCCCCATCTTTTGGAGCAGTTTATCATATTGACCGCCGGAAAGGATGCCTGCAGGGATCCCTTCCAGATAGCCTTTAAAGACCACTCCGCTATAATATTTCATATCGTTGCCCACCGAGAAATCCACCCGGAAGCGCCCCTCAAAGCCGCAACTTCTCAAGATGCCGCAAAGGCCTTCAAAAGAGGCAAGGGCGCTTTGCTCCTCCGCAGTCTCCATCAAAGGAGCAAGGGAAGAAAATGCCTGCTCGGGCGCCCCGCTGCAGGATAGGAGCGCCAAAAGCTTTTCGGCTTTTGCTCCCTCCTTTTCGCAAAGATTTAAAAGCTCATGGGCATTCTTTTGATCCAAAAATCCAAGGGCTTCCTTTTGCCCCTCGGCAGAAAGGCCGCTGCTTTCCAGCACCGCCGAGATCAGCCCCATATGGGAGAGATCCAGAATATACCGCTCCCCCATCAGCGCAAGGCTTTTGAGCGCCAGCAGCACCACCTCTGCGATCTCATAATCGGAAAGATCGCCGATGCACTCCAAGCCCGCCTGCATGATCTCCTTAAAGGTATGGGTGCCTTTTGCGGTGCGGTATACATTCTCATGATAATAAACCTTCTCCACCTGCCCCTTGCGATCATGGCTCTTTTTAATGATCGAGAGGGTTACATCCGGCTTCATTGCCAAAAGCCGCCCGTTGCTGTCGGTAAAGGTGATCACCTCTTTGGAGATCAGAAAATCCTGATTTTTAAGATAAAGCTCATATTCCTCAAAGCGGCTCATCTTGAAAGGCTGATAGCCATATTGCTCATAGAGGCGCCGAAGGGCAAAAACCGCCCGCTCCTCATATTTCATCAAAGCAGTATCGATCATTTTGCGCTCTCCTCCTGCAGCCGCTCCAGCACCGTGCGATAACCGCCGTTGCCATAATTGAGGCATTTATTTACCCTGCAAATGGTGGCGGTGGAGGCACCGGTCTCTTTATTGATCTCCTGATAGTTCTTGCCCGCTGCGAGCGCCTGGGCCACATGGAATCGCTGGGCAATCTCCCGCACCTCTTTAATGGTGCAGGCATCCTCAAAGAAATGGTAGCATTCCTCCACCGTTTGCAGCTTTAAAATCGCCTTAAATAATTCATCTGCTTCCGCATTCTGAAGATAACTCATTTTATCAAAATCCTTTCGGTTTTTTATCCTTTATATGAATATTCAACATTTTATCACTTTACCGCGCTAAAGTCAATGTTTTTTTCAAATTTCCTTATAATAATAAAAGCGGTGCTCTCTCGCCAACCGAAAAAGCACCGTTTTTTATTATAAAACATAAAAGAAAATACTGATAAACTGCAAAATGCTTCCCAAGACTACAAAAAGATGGAAAACAGAATGCATATATCTTGCTCCCGCCACCTTGCCGCCAACTCCATAGAAGATGGCGCCGATGGTATAGGAGATGCCGCCATAAAGCATCCATAAAAAACCATCCATGGTCATGGCGGCAATGGCCTCTTTCCCTGCAAAAACAATGCACCAACCGATCAAAATATAAAAGACCATGGAGAGAGCCTTATATTTTTTAAGATCGATGGCATTAAGCACCACTCCTAAAACGGAAAGCCCCCAAACAAAGGCGAAAACGCACCAAGCCACAAGCGGCGCCTTCTCCCGCATGCCCGAGAGAATAATGGGGGTATAGGTGCCGGCGATGAGGATAAAGATGGTGCAATGATCGATGATCTGAAAAACCTTCTTGGCGATCTCACACTTGAGGCCGTGATAGATGCTGCTCATGGTATAGAGCACCACCATAGAGCAGCCATAGATCAAGGCCCCCGCAAGATCCCAACCATCGCCTTTGAGCGCCGCCTTCAAGAGGCAGGCCACCAGCGCAATTACGCCAAAGCCGCCCCCAACAATATGAGAGACCATATTGAATATCTCTTCTCCGCGGGTATAATCCGGCAAGAGCCGATCCCGCAGTTTGATTCGTTTCATGATAAAACGCTCCTTTTGAAAAATGCTACTACTATTTTATCATGAAACGCCCAAAATGCACCTTAAACTTATTTAATTCCCCTTTAAGGAAAATTTAATATTGATGAAAAAAATCCCTGTCGTTCTCTTTTATTTCTTCATCCGTTCTCTGATTTTGATATTCTAACCGCTTTTTTCCGTCTTCCCGCAGTTCAAGCGGCATATAGCGATAATTCTCCCAATTTTCCCCTTCCGGAACGATGATCGGTTTATAGGCAGCATTTTTTCCGCAGCGAAGCTCGGAAGGATCCCATTCCGCATGGATCGGGGAGCATACATAGACTCTCGGCTGCTCCGACAGTTCGGAGTTAAAACTATCGCAAACATCTCCCTCTCCCAAATCCGACCAAGTAACGATGGCCCTTGGGCCAATAACGATTTCTTTCAATTCATAGCAATTTGCAAATGCTCCGCTCAAAAAAGATTCCGAGGGAATTTCGATTTTTTCTATTGCGCAATAATGAAAGGCTCTCGGCTCCCCGATGGTGATCGCACCCTCAAACTGCAGATCTTTCAAATTATAGCAATAAAGAAAACTATCGTTCACAATTCTTTCAACCGTTTTCGGCACCTTTAATGCTTCAAGCCCCCTTGCTTCATTAAAAGACTCGTCGATCACCTTAAGGGTGCTCGGCAATTGGATCTCTTTCAATGCCACCAAATGATTAAAGCTGTTATAAACGCCGGTGATCCCCTCGCTTAATACCAACTTTTTGATCTCATCATGATCCGCTTCCCCTTTTTCATTTCGCCAAAAGGGGTATAGATCCTTGATATCGCCTTTTCCTGTTATGGTTAAAGTTCCGCTGGTTGCATCAAAGCTGGTTTCCGTTTGCTTTGTTATATTACTTATGGAGTTCTTAATATCCGCTAATTCACTGATTATTTTATTGGAAAAGCATCCCAAAATAAGCAAAACACTTACCAAAATTGCGCTGATCAAAATTCTTTTTTTCAAAATATTTCCCCTTAATTTGTCCATCCTGCAACTACAATAAGATGATCCCTTGGGTATAAAAGCAAGCCATCTAAAGCCGCTCCTGCAATATTCAAAAAATTCTGCTTTTCAGGTTGATACCCGCTCCATCGCCGCTTTTTTCTTCGCCTCATGTTTTCGAATGTGTTCCTCATCGTTATATCCCTTTTCTTCCATCTCTTTTTTCATTTTTTCATAATATTTGTAGTCATTCCCTTTATACGGAAGAGGCACATCCTTATAATCTTTCCAATCCTCTCCCTCAGGGACAATGATTGGGTCACATGCTCCATATTCCCCACAATAAATATTATCCAGAGGTATCCCCTCTTCATTTATTGGCGCACACATATATATTCTTCCCCCATTTGTCATCGCCTGTTTTTCGAAATTATAAACCGCATCCCCCCCATCGATGAATCTTCCGGAACCATAATAAACATTCGGCTCAATCACAACTTCTTTTAAATATAGGCAATCGCTAAATGTGCCGCAAAGTTTTGATCCTTCCGGAATTATCACGCTTTCAATCGGCAGAAAGGTAAATGCCGATGGGTGCCCCAATTCAATAGCACCTTCAAAGTGGACCTCTTTTAAGCTATAAGCATTGCGAAAACTATAGTTAACAATCTTTTTCACCGTTTTGGGAACAACTAACTCTGCCAAAGAAAAGGCATCATTAAAGGATTCATCAATGATTTCTAAGGTGGTTGGGAATTCGATCTCTTTTAGCGCAACCAAATGATTGAAAGAATTATAAACTCCGGTGATTCCCTCGCTTAATACAAGCTTTGTTATCGCATGTTCATCCTTCTCTCCTTCCGATAAGAATACCCACGGATAATAATCCCGAACTTCTCCTTTTCCTGTTATGGTAAGTATGCCATCTTTTAAATCATAGTTTAAAGGAGAAGAATTCTCTTGGGATGAAGCATCCTCTTGTTGTTCTTCTTCCGAGGGTTCTTCCTTTTCCTCCTCTTTTTGAACGGGGTCGTTTTTTTCGATCTCTGTTTGCTCTTCATTCATACCGTTATCGTTATCGGAAACCACAACATCAGCCGCCGCTCCCCCTTCATCCACCTTTTTTTTGCAAGCAGAAAGACTCAAAACCATAGATAGCAGCAGCAGTATCATTCCCAACATAGTCAACCAAAAACTTATTTTTTTCACCGAACTTCACCTCCTATGTTTGTGCCCACCCGGCAACTACAATAAGATGATCCCCCGGGTATAAAAGCAAGCCATCTAAAGCCGCTCCTGCAATATTCAAAAAATTCTGCTTTTCAGGTTGATACCCGCTCCATAGCCGCTTTTTTCTTCGCCTCATAATATCGAAAGTCCCCATCATCGATGTACTCTTCGCTTCTTTTTTTAAGTTCTTCATAGTTTCCTCTACGCGGAAGGGGCATATCCTTATAATCTTTCCAATCCTCTCCCTCAGGAACAATGATTGGACAGTATCCACCATATTCTCCACAATGAATTTCGTCAGAACCTTTAGAAGGTCTTTCTGCTATTGGTTCGCACATATATATTTTGGGGCCATGCAACGTCGTATAATTATCGAAGTTCGCAATATGATCCCCCGAATCGGGGCCCAGAGATGCAACACCATAATAAACATTCGGCCCGATCACAACCTCTTTTAAATATGGGCTATCAACAAAAACCCCGACAATTTTTGAGCCTTCCGGAAATACTATGCTCTCAATCGGAAGATAATAGTTAAATGCCGATGGATTCCCCAATTCGATCGCACCTTCAAATTGAATATCCTTCAAGCTATAAGCATAGCAAAAACTCCGGTTCACAATCTTTTTCACCGTTTTGGGAACAACTAATTTCCCCAAAGAAAAGGCATCATTAAAAGATTGATCAATGACATCTAAGGTGGTTGGTATTTCGATCTCTTTTAATGCCACCAAATGATTAAAGCTGTTATAAACGCCGGTGATCCCCTCGCTTAATACAAGCTTTGTTATCTCGTGTTCGTCCTTTTCTCCATTTGATAAATTATCCCATGGATAAAGAGCTTCTATATCTCCTTTTCCATTAATTATTAAGGTTCCGGTAGCCGCATCGAAATTAGTTGTATATTCATTTAAAGGTTCGCCTTTATGATACATTGTTTGATTCCTATAATGTCTCCATTCATATGCATTCGGCACAATGATTGGTCGGAATTTTCCGCCTTCGCCCCAGGGGAGATCTTCGCCATCAGTAGGTAGGCAGAGATAGGCTTTCGGGAAATCATTGGAGGAACTTTGCGAAAAATTCGCTCCATTTTCAGATTCCTTTAGCCGAACATTTTCAGCAATTACAACCTCCTCCAATTTAGCACAATCTCTGAACACTCCCTCGCAAACACTTCCTTTCGGAATAGATACATTATACAATTCCGTCAGTCGATCAAAAGCGCCATTTCCTAAATAGACCGATTCAGGAAAATCTATTGAGGATAGCGGCGACTCAGCGAAACTATCATCAGAGATCCTTTTTATATTTGTATTTATGAGAAAAAGATTCTCGAGTAATGACTCCCCTTTAAAAGAATCGTAAATATTCTCAAGAGAGTTCGGAAAATCGATATTTTCCATCGCCACCATATCGTTAAAACAACTTTGAAGCTCGGTAATGCCTTCCTCAATAACAACCGTTCTGATCTCTTTCTTTTCAACGGGTTGATTCTTTCCACTATCCTCATCATAAAGACCAACAACCTTACCTTTTCCGGAAAGAGTAAGGGTTCGGCTTTCCGGATTAAAGCTTACTTGGAGTTCATTCCCTTTCAGCACCATACACCCAGATAAAGATAATATCATCACTAAAATCAATAAATAAACAAAAAATTTCTTCATCGTTTTTTCCGCCTATATTTATGCCCACCCGGCAACTACAATAAGATGATCCCCCGGGTATAAAAGCGAGCCATCTAAAGCCGCTCCTGCAATATTCATAAATTTTGTTTTTGCAGAATCATTTCCATTCACCAGAACATACCATCCATCACTACAATACCACTTATTATCCTCTTTTAACCTCTTTTTTATAATGACTTTGCCTCCTTTTATTTTCATATTCTTTATATTAATCATATAATGCAGTGAGCAAGTTGTCAATAATTTTAGTGCAAATTGACATTTTTCAAAAGTCATAACCTCCGGCTAAGCCGGAGGCTTGAGTAAGCCCTAGAAGGGCTAAATACAGGCACTACCCCTAAAGGGGCACCGAAAAGTCTGCCAACCGCATTGCACTTTCGGGCAACCCCTAAAGGGGTAGTTTCTTTAT
>JAZPYP010000083.1:0-5817 GCA_045544255.1 Eubacteriales bacterium
AAAATGATAATTCTGCAGAAAATCGCTGGATATTCTCTCGAACCTGTGGTATCGTTGTGGTACGCAAAAACAAGCGCAAAAAAATACGAAAAGAAAGGAGATTTTTATGGCAAACAAACGCAGACCGCAAGGTGACGGCACTATCAGAAAAAGAAGCGACGGACGGTGGGAAGCCCGTATTATTATAGGACACAAGAATGACGGCTCTCCCATGTATAAGTCGGCATTCGCAAAGACACAAAAGAGTGCCCTAAAGCAGCTCCATCAACTTCTCGACCTATACCGAGATGTCGATCTCACCGAAGATTGCCGAATGACACTCGGCGAGTGGATGGACAAGTGGCTTGATGAGTATATGATATTTACCGTAAGAGAAGGTACGCTCGAAGGCTACCGCCTGCTCGTAGAGCATCAGATCAAACGATTCATCGGCGATAAGCAACTCGCCTATCTCACAACCACCGATGTTCAGAAATTCTATAACAAGGCGAAAAAGGAAGGTAGAGTCAAGAAGCATCCTCTCTACGGTCACGAGCTATCCGACACAATGATACGCAAGGTGCATATGGTACTCCATCAAGCCTTGGATATGGCGGTAAAGGAACGCCTCATCGTGCGGAATCCTACGGTCGGTACAACGATACCGAAAAAGACCTATACCGAGAAACAAGTCCTCGGTGACAGCCAACTCGATAAGTTTATGGAAGCAATAAAGCAAGAGCCGTATTGGTACGATTTCTTCTATGTGGAAATTATGACAGGGCTTCGCCGTGGCGAGATATGCGGAATCAAGTGGAACGATATCAACTTCACCGAAGGAACACTCTCCATCAAGCGATCGATAGGAGTTGCCAAGAAAGGCAAAGTCAGCATAGGCGAAACAAAAACCGATGCAGGAATCCGAAAGATAGTGATGCCACCGAGCGTGGCGTCGCTTCTGAAAGAAAAACAAGCGGATGCCATATGCGAATGGGTGTTCCCACACTATATGAATCCATCCGATCCCTTGCATCCCGACACGGCGTATAGAAAGCTGAAAACGATACTCAAAAGTGTAGAGCTTCCGCTGATACGCTTCCATGACCTACGGCATACCTTCGCCACCCATGCAACGCAAGGCGGTGTCGATGCAAAGACCTTGGCAGGTATCCTCGGACACACCGATGCGAGTTTCACTCTTGACACCTACACCCACGTGACAGGCGATATGCAACGCAACGCCTCGGCAGTAGTCAACAATATGATGCAAAAATTCTTAATAACGGAGGACACAGATGGCAAATAACAAACGAAAGCAAGGCGAAGGCACAATGCGCCTTCGCTCTGACGGTCGGTGGGAAGGCAGACTCGTCGTTGGCTACGACGAGAAAGGCAACCCCAAGACCAAAAATGTAACCGCAAAAACAAAATATGAGTGTGATGAAAAGCTCCGCGCACTTAAGGAAGAACTCGGAAAAGCAGTAGAAAAGCTGAAGCCCGATATGCCATTCGGAGAATGGATGGACTTCTGGTATCAGAACTTCTGCAGACCTGCCCTGCGAGAAACCACAAGAGTGGGATATGAGAACTATATTTATAGACACATTATCCCTTCCGTCGGTCATATACCGCTAAATAAGCTCTCGCAGAACGACCTGCAACAGTTCTACGCCAACCTAAAGAAAAACGGCAGACTCCAATATGCTGACACAATAGGATCGGAGGTATCAAACCGATTGGTAAGAGCCTGTCACGCACGGTGCAGATCGGCTCTTGAAAAGGCGATAGAGGAACGCCTCATCACGAGAAATCCATCGATAGGGTGTAAGCTCCCACCTAAAAAAGGCAGGGAGATGCAGATACTGACACAAAGCGAGATAGGTCGCTTCCTCGCCCGAGCCAAAGAGGAAGGATATTACGAAATGTTCCTCCTCGAGCTATCCACGGGAATGCGCCGTGGCGAAATCCTCGGACTCAAGTGGGGCGACCTTAACATCACAAACGGCAGCCTAAAAATAGCAAGAGAAGTTGTGCCTGCAGGCAGTAAAATCGTAATTCAACCACCCAAAACCAAGAATTCCGTCAGAACGGTGGTGCTACCGCCGTATATGGTGGAGATACTCGCCGAGATGAAGAAAAGCAAAACCTGCGAGTGGATTTTCCCATCGCCTGTCAAGGAAGGGATGCCGAGAAATCCAACGGCACTCCACCACCGATTCAAGCTTATCCTCGAAAGATCAGGATGCAAGAATATACGCTTCCACGACCTTCGCCACACCTTCGCAACAATGGCACTTGAAAACGGCATGGATGTGAAAACCCTATCCGATATGATAGGTCACATCAGCGCCGAAACGACTCTCAACATATATTCGCATATCACGGATACGATGAGAGAGCAAGCCTCGGTGAAGATAGACCGCAAAATCGGCGGTACAGACGCTCCGATGCCCGAAGCGAAGGGTGAACCAAGGCAAACGCAAACGACCGACGTTGACGAAAAATTCGAGCCGTACACGCCCAAAATCCGAAAGAGTGGTACGGGATGCGTTTATCAGATAAACGATACGCTGTGGGAAGGAAGCTTCTATCCAAGACTCGCAGACGGCAAACGAAAGAAGTTCAATGTCTACGCAAAGACAAGAGAAGAATGCGAGGAAGCACTCGCCAAGATGATAGCCGAGAAAAAAGCAGAAATCGCAGCCGAAAAGAAAAAGATGAAAACGGTATAACGCACAGAGGGCTGATCAAGACGGTCAGCCCTCAAAATTTGCGTCGCAGTAGGCAAAGAAAAAAAGGCTTTGAGATTGCTCTCAAAGCCGATTTTGGTCCGAGTGACTGGATTTGAACCAGCGGCCTCTTGGTCCCGAACCAAGCGCACTACCAAGCTGTGCCACACCCGGATAGGTGAAAAATCGTTATTTTTTTGTAAGTGGTCAAACATGTGGTCAGACCACTTACATCGGGACAATTATTAAATTAGGTACTGCCAAAATAGTCAGTGTTTTCAAGGGTTCTCGGCGTTTTGGAAATTCACAGAACGGAAAGCGGTGATTTGCTCCCGAACCAAGCACGCTACCAACTGCGCTACACCCCGAGTTTTATGATAACGATGCAGAATTCAAACTGCCTCGCTTATCAGTATGAAAAATAATTGGAAGCGGGAACAAGCCCCTTTGCAACATCAAAAAATTCTTCGCGAGCCGTTGTTCGCTCGATATTTTTTGTGTTGCGGCAGCCGCTAACCACCTCGCTGCATCCGCCACCGGCGGCGCTTCGGTGTCGCGACCAACTGCGCTACACCCCGAAATAGCACCGATACACATCGGTACTTTACTATTATAGCGATTTTTTGGAATTTGGCAAGTGTTTTTTAAAAAAATTATTTTTAGAGCAACTTCAAAATTGCTTCTGCCATGGCTTTGCCAAGGTAGGCGATGCCTTCGCTGTTGAAATGGCAACCGTCGCCGCTTTTCATTTCAGGATGAGGCACCATCAGGGAATAGGCATCGAAAGTGGGGAGGTTTTGCTCCCTTGCAATCTCCATCACCTTTTCGTTAAAGGCGATAACTGTTGCATTGGTTTCCTTTAAGGTAACGGGGGTTTCGTGCTTTTGCGGATCGCCCCCAATGCCGCAGGTGAGGGGAGTGGAGAGCCCCAAAACCATCGGCACCTTGGGCATCAGCGCCTTGAGTTCCCTGAGCAGTTTACTATAGTTTTCCTTATATTCTTCGGGGGATTGCCCTTGGAAATGGAGGCCGTTATTAAAATAGATGGCTTCAAATCGGAAATTTTCCTGCTCGCAGAAAAGGGAGATTTCTTTGATAAAATAAGGATTATTCAAGCCTTTGGAAGAAACTACCGCTGTAACGGCATATCCTTCGGGCAGATTTTTCTGAATTTCCTTGGTGCATCCGTTTACAATAGAATCCCCGATCAGCAAAACCTTTTTGGAATTAAGATCTGCATCCTCTCGCCAATAGCGGGTCCATTCAATTCTCTCCAACATAAAATCAGCCTCCTTTTAAAAAAGCATAGCAAAAAGGGGGAGAAAAGTAAAGAGTGGATATTCATAAAATATTAAAAATTCCGTAATTGCATTTTTTGATAGAATATAGTATACTTAAAAGGTAAAATGGAAAAGTATCCGTTGAAGGAGATTGTATAAATGAAGAAAATGAAATGGTTTGCCTTTTTGGCTATGGTGATGATTGCTTTTTCGGCGCTGGCGCCGATGGCGCATGCAATCGAGGAAGCGCCGCCGACCAAATCGGGAAGTGTGATGGTGGTAAGCATCAATACCGGTGCCACTATTTATGAAAAGAATGCCGATGCGCAGATTCATCCTGCTTCCACCACCAAGCTGATGACCATGGCGGTGGCGATTGATCTGATCAAGGATCTTAAAGAAACCTATATTTTTGATAAAAATGCCTGCTATGCAGATCTGGAGATCGGCAGCTCCAATATGGGCCTGAAGGATGGCGAGAAGGTTACCATGGAGCAGCTTCTTTACGGCACCGCTGTTTCCAGCGCCAACGAGGGCACCAATGCCTTGGCGATTCATCTTTGCGGCAGTATTGAAAAGTTTGTGGCCAAGATGAATGAGTATGCCGAAAAATGGGGAATGGAGAATACCCATTTTGTAAATACCCATGGTCTTACCAAAGAGGGGCATTATACCACTGCGCGGGATATGGCAATTCTGGCAAAAAAGGTATTCTCCGATGATCGCCTGTTGCCCTATTTGAGCGCAAGCTATTATGAGCTGCCGGCTTCCGATGTGAATACCGCCCGCACTTTGATAACAACGAATCAGTTGATGCGGCAAAATTCCGGTAATTACTATAAATATTGCTTTGCAGGGAAAACCGGAAGCACCGAAGCGGCAGGCTTCAATTTGGTTTCCGCTTCTCGCTATAAGGGGATCGAATATATCTGCATCACCATGAATGCGCCTTATGGCCCTTATGCCGATAACCCCGTATTTGAAGAATCCGTTTCGCTCTATCGCTGGGCTTATCAGAATTTCGGGGTGCAAACCCTGCTGGAGGAAACTACCTCTGTGGCCGAAATCAAGGTGGCCCTTTGCGCAAAAAGTGATTATGTGATGCTGGTGCCCAAGGGGCGCATCGAAGCAGTGGTGGCCAACAACGAAGATATTGAAGCCTTTGAGCGGGTGGTTAAAACCGATGAGGTTGCCTATGCACCGATTAAAAAGGGTGATGTTCTTGGTACCGTTTCGCTGGTGAAGAACGGAGTGGAGTATGGCTCCGTTGAGTTGGTGGCCAGCGAGGATATGGAGCGGAGCGCAATCCTTTATTATCTTCACCTGATTCGCAGCTTCTTTAGCAATCCAATCGTTTTGATTGTGGTCGGTGTGTTGGTTGTGGCAATCATTGTTTATATTATTTTCATGATCCGCCAGAATCGAAATCGCCGCAGAAGAAGGCTCGCAAGAAGAATTCGTTTTTAAGTTTCTTCCTTATATAATAGATCGGCTTTTTCCGGTTATGGAAAAGGCCGATTTTTTTCTTTTAAAAAAAGAGAAAAAATCTCAAAAAAAGTGTTGACAAACCAAAACGGTTGTGTTATTATATTCAGGCACTCGCGAGAAAAGAGCGATAAAGCATGGAACTTTGAAAATTAAACAGCATCATGAAAAAGGACCCGTTAATTGCAAAGAGTTGCCTCGAGAGAGGTGCTTTTAAGGCGATTAACAAAACTTTTAAAAAGCCAGTTTTTTTGAAACGATTTGTTATGAGCTGATTAAACATTTAAAATTATTATTTTTTTTAGAGAGTTTGATCCTGGCTCAGGACGAACGCTGGCGGCGTG
>JAZPYP010000084.1:0-29324 GCA_045544255.1 Eubacteriales bacterium
TGGCGATGCGGATTTTATTGAAATTTTCTGCTATCCGCCAAACCGCTCTCTACCGTACCTATGTACGCCGACGAGACCGGTTTGGCGAATTCGGAAACATTTTTGAGAGTCTCCCAGCGTGTCAAAGATGATAAAAACAGAGTTCTTTGACACGCTGAAAAAAGGAGATGCCATCGGCATCTCCTTTTTATTTATTTTTCTAAAATCTCAATCAGTTTCTTTGCATATTCCGCAAATCCGATGGCATTGGGGTGGACAACATCGGCATAGAAGAAATCAAGATGAGGCACTAATTTATATCCATCGATGATATGGAATCCTCTCTTTTCGATCTCTTCTTGAATGACGCGGCGGCAATCATCAAAGTTGCCCATCTTTCGTACTTTTTCTAAATCAAATCGCCAGATGGGCAGAATGCAGTAAACTTCCCTTTTACCGTATTCATCTTTAATATGATCCAAAAATCCTGCGCACTCGCGCCGCAGCTCGTCTTGGGTGGGATAATGGCCGTAGTCGTTGGTACCATAAGCAACAATAACAGTATCGGGATCGAAATCAATGGAATCAAAGGATTTCTCTAAATAATAAGCACCGCCGATTCCGTTGATCACCGAATCCGCATTGAGCTTGCGGGATACCCGCCATGCATAAGAGGTGCTGTCGAACCCCGAATTCCAGCCTTGGGTAATAGAATCGCCGATAAAGAGGATCTTGCGGTCATATTGATGAGGCTTGATGGTTGCCCCATCGGGCAGCTCCACCCATTCTAAGGTTCCTTCAACATCATGGCTGGGGAAAAGGAGCATCACTCTCTTTTCGCCTTCTCCCAGCTCGGCATAAAATTCGGTCTCCTCGCCGGCAACGAATTGATGGGCGGTAAGATCATCCACCAAAAGCTCAAATTTTCCGCAAGGGGCCTTAAAGCGAATCCAATCGGCATCGGTATGAAAATCCAAGCGCACTCCGGTGCAGCCTGCAGCCCGATCGCCGATATCTTTATTCTCTTTGGCCCATACCTCGATTTGCTTTTCGGTGCATTTATAAAAACGCAGTCCTTCTCCTATCCTTTCGTGGCGAATCGCCCCGAAGGTAACGGATAGGATGGTATCGTTTGAAAGTTTCATGATATTTCCTCCAAAAATAAAATAGAGGGCAGGTTTGCGCCTGCCCTCATTTTTTAATGAATGCTGAATAAAAGATCATAATAAGTGGGGAAGGGCCAGATATCGCTGGGAATAATGATTTCCATTTGGTCGATGATGGTGCGGAGTGCTTCAAGTTCCTTATGGATTTCATCGCGGTAATAGAGGCCGCGATCATAGAATTTTTCGATGGTCTTGGCATATTTCCGCTTCTTTTCAAATTCACCGCAGGCAAGATAAAGGGCATCGGTCAGCTTGGAAAGCTCCTTAAGCTGCCCTTCTTCTGCTTTGCAGGTAAGCCCCGGCATTGCCACCTTCTTATTAACTAAAGTTTTGGCAAGACGGTCTTGAGCAAGATTGGCGGCAGGGAGAATATCCCGCTTGATCATGGAATTTAAGGTGCGCGCCTCAATGTTGAGGGTCTTGCAATAGTTATCCACCATGATCTCATATCTGGAATACATTTCGCCCTCGGTAAATACCCCATGGCGGGTAAAGAGCTCGATATTCTTTTCTTTCACAAAGTAGGGCAGGACATCCATGGTGGAGGGCAGGTTCAAAAGCCCTCTCTTCTCTGCCTCTTTTACCCATTCCTCGGAATAATTATTGCCGTTGAAGATGATCCGCTTGTGGGTTTTGATGGTATTTTGAATCAGAAGCTGCAAAGCGGCATTGAGATCCTCGGCCCTCTCCAGCTCGTCGGCAAATTCCCGCAGAGTATCGGCAATAATGGTATTAAGAACAATGTTGGCCTCGGCGATGGAAGCGGAAGAGCCCAGCATTCTGAATTCAAATTTATTATTGGTAAAAGCAAAGGGGGAGGTACGGTTGCGATCGGTAGCATCCCGAGAGAAGCGGGGCAAGGTATGCACTCCGCCTTTCATCTCCATGGCATTCTCGGGGGCATAAACGGTACCACTCTCGATAGAATCGAGGATGGCATTAAGCTCATCTCCGAGGAACATGGAAACAATGGCGGGGGGCGCCTCGCTGGAGCCCAGCCGATGATCGTTGCCTGCCGAAGCAATGGAGAACCGCAAAAGATCCTGATGCTCATCTACTGCTTTGATGATGGCGGCAAGGAAGAGCAAAAATTGAGTGTTCTCGCGGGGGGAATCTCCGGGCTCCAAAAGGTTGATGCCTGTATTGGTGGAGATCGACCAGTTATTATGCTTTCCGCTTCCGTTTACCCCTGCAAAAGGCTTTTCGTGAAGCAGGCAGGCCATTCCATGCTTGGCGGCGATCTTCTTCATCAGCTCCATGGTGAGCTGATTATGATCGGTGGCCATATTGGTCTTGGAATAAATAGGCGCCAGCTCATGTTGAGCGGGAGCGGCTTCATTGTGCTCGGTTTTTGCGTAGATGCCCAGCTTCCAAAGCTCTTCGTCCAGCTCCTTCATGAAAGCCATCACCCGCGGCTTGATGGTGCCGAAATAGTGATCGTCCATCTCCTGTCCCTTGGGCGGGCGGGAACCGAAAAGGGTGCGGCCGCAGAGAACCAGATCCTTCCGCGCCCGATAAACCTCTTCATCGATCAAAAAATATTCCTGCTCGGGCCCAACCGTGGTTACGGTTTTGCTAACATCTTCATTGCCAAAAAGCTTTAAAATTCTTAAAGCTTGGCGGTTTACCGCTTCGTCGGAGCGGAGCAAAGGCGTGTTTTTATCAAGGGCTTCTCCGCCATAGGAATAGAATACAGTGGGGATGCAAAGGGTAGAATCTTTAATGAAGGCATAAGAGGTGGGATCCCATGCAGTATAGCCCCTTGCCTCAAAGGTGGCCCGCAGGCCTCCGTTCGGGAAAGAGGAAGCATCGGGCTCGCCCTTGATCAATTCCTTGCCGGAAAACTCCAGCAAAACGCCGCCGTCGCCATCGGGGGTAATAAAGCCATCATGCTTTTCGGCGGTGATGCCGGTCATGGGCTGGAACCAATGGGTGAAATGGGTGGCGCCATGCTCCAAGGCCCACTCCCGCATTCCTGCGGCAACTGTGCCGGCGATGGACCGATCCAGACTTTTTCCGTTTTCTATGGTTTTCTTTAATGCCAGATAAGCCTCTTCCGGCAGGTATTCCTTCATCGCTTTATCGCCGAATACCATGCTGCCAAAGAGTGCGGGAATCTTTTTTGCATCCATAAACCTTTAAATGCTCCTTTGCAAAATGATATAAAATTATATCATACTTTCTTTCACTTGACAACAACAATTTAAATATTTTATAATAACACTGTATTTTTATGAAAAGGAGGCGCCGAAAATGTTTGATTCCCCGGATCGCATCTTGGTAGAACTGAAGAAAATGGCAGATGAAGGAAAATTCACACCGTTCCGAGAACTTGCCGAGCATTTTGAGGCTGCCGACCTTGCTTGGGCCTTGGGGCGCATCGATGATCGCTCCTTGGTGATGGCCTTCAGAGTCCTTGGAAAAGAGATGGCCGCCAAGGTATTTGTTGAGATGGAATCCGATGAGCAGGAGCTTTTGATCAGCGCCTTGACCGATCGGGAGCTTCGCGCGGTGGTAGATGATCTTTATCCCGATGATGCTGCCGACCTGATCGAAGAGCTTCCCGCTATTATGGTAAAGCGAATTCTCAAGCATGCCGATCCTGAAATGCGGCAGCAGATCAATGAACTTTTGCGTTATCCAAAGGATAGCGCCGGCAGTATCATGACTCCCGAATATGTGGCCCTGCGAAGAACAATGACCGTTCAGGAAGCCTTTGATCGTATCCGCAGGATCGGCCTTGATAAAGAAACGGTTTATACCTGCTATGTGGTTTCCGCTTCGCGGCGCTTGGAAGGTGTTATCACCGTTAAGGATCTTTTGATGGCGGAGCTTGAGGATAAGATCGAAGATTTGATGGAGCGGGATGTGGTCTATTTTAAAACCCTCGATGACCGAGAAACCGTTGCGCAAGCCTTTGATAAATATGATTTCCTTGCTTTCCCGATCACTGATGGGGAAGGGCGCTTGGTGGGTATTGTAACCGTCGACGATGCAATGGATGTATTGCAGGAGGAAACCACCGAGGATATCGAAAAGATGGCCGCGATCCTGCCGGGTGATAAGCCCTATCTGAAAACCGGCATCTTCGAAACCTTTAAAAACCGCATCCCTTGGCTTTTGATTCTGATGATTTCCGCAACCGTAACCGGTCAGATTATCGCGGGCTTTGAGGCGGCTCTTGCCGCGCAGGCGGCATTGATCGCCTTTATTCCCATGCTGATGGATACCGGCGGAAATTCCGGCTCGCAAGCCTCGGTAACCATTATCAGAAGCCTATCCCTGCAAGAGTTGCGTTTTGGCGATCTGTTTCGGGTTATCTGGAAGGAACTTCGGGTTTCGCTGCTCTGCGGAATTATTTTGAGCGGGGCAAATTTTTTGAAGATTCTGCTCATAGATAATCTGATCTTTGGCGCAGGGATCTCTCTTATGGTGGCGGCGGTGGTCTGCAGCACCCTTTGCCTTACTGTAATCGTGGCAAAGCTTGTGGGGTGCGCCTTGCCGATGGCGGCAAAAAAGATCGGCTTGGACCCTGCAGTTATGGCAAGCCCTTTTATTACAACGATTGTGGATGCCATTTCCCTTCTGATTTACTTTGCGATTGCAAGGGGATTGCTCGGTATTTAAAAAAAGAAAAAAAGAGGAAATTTCTCTTGCAATCTGCGTTTTAATATGATATACTTTTAGGGCTGTAAAAATACTCACACAGTTCTCTGCCCCTTGTTTCGGGTTTTTCCCGTTGGGGTATGCAGCAGAGGAGTGTGGCGGTAAAAAACAAAAAGGAGGAAATAAACATGTCCGTTATTTCTATGAAACAGCTGTTGGAGGCCGGTGTTCATTTCGGCCATCAGACCAGAAGATGGAACCCCAAAATGGCAGAGTACATCTTCACCGAGAGAAATGGTATTTATATCATTGATCTGCAGAAGACCGTGAAGAAGGTCGAGGAAGCTTATAGCTTCATGCGCGATATCGCTGCTGAAGGTGGCGAGGTCCTCTTCGTTGGTACCAAGAAGCAGGCTCAGGAGTCCATTCGCGATGAGGCCAAGAGAGTAGGTCAGTATTATGTATCTGTTCGTTGGCCCGGCGGCATGCTGACCAACTTCAATACCATTCGTAAGTCCATCAACCGTTTGAACCAGTTGGAGAAGATGGCTGAAGATGGTACCTTTGATCTTCTGCCCAAGAAAGAAGTTTTGAAGCTTCGCCATGAGATGGAGATCCTGGAGAAGAACTATGGCGGTATTAAGGAGATGAAGAAGGCTCCTGCTGCTTTGTTCGTTGTTGATCCCAAGAAGGAGCATATCGCAATCTCCGAGGCTAAAAAGCTGGGTATCCCCGTTGTTGCTATCGTTGATACCAACTGCGATCCCGATGAGGTTGATTATCCCATCCCCGGCAATGATGATGCTATCCGCGCTGTTAAGCTGATCGCCGAGACCATGGCTAATGCTATTCTTGAAGGCAATCAGGGCGAGCAGTTGGCTGATGAGGCCGCTGAAGAAGTTCCCGTTGAGGAATAATCAAGGGAGGAAAAATCAATGAATTTTACTGCTAAAGATGTTGCCGCTCTGCGTGAGACCACCGGCTGCGGTATGATGGATTGTAAAAAGGCTTTGACCGAGGCTGATGGTAATGTTGATAAAGCCATCGAGCTCCTCCGCGAGAAGGGCCTTGCCGCTCAGGCAAAGAAGGCCAGCCGTATCGCTTCCGAGGGTATGGTTGATACCTATATTGCTGAAAATGTAGGCGTTATTATTGAAGTAAACTCCGAAACCGATTTCGTAGCAAAGAACGCTGAGTTTCAGGCTCTGGTGAAGGGCGCTGCTAAAGCAGCCGCTGTTCATAACCCTGCAGATGTTGATGCTCTGAAGGTTTGCAGATTTGAAGATACCGAGTTCACCGTTGAGGATATCCTTCGCGAGAAGATCCTGAAGATCGGCGAGAATATGAACATTCGCCGTTTTGAGCGCTTGGAAGGCAACTGCGTCAGCTATGTGCATGGCGGCGGCAGCGAGGCTGCTATGGTTCGCTTCGAGGGCGATGCTGCCAATGAGAAGGTTCAGGAAGCTCTGCGCAATGTCTGCATGCAGATCGTTGCTATGCATCCCGCTTATCTCTGCCGCGAGGAAGTTCCCGCAGAGGTAATCGAGAACGAGAAGAATATCCTTCTTGCTCAAATCAAGAATGATCCCAAGCATGCCAATAAGCCCGAAAATATTCTTGAGAAGATGATCGGCGGTAAGATTGGTAAGTATTATTCTGAAAACTGCTTGTTGGAGCAGGCATATGTAAGAGATGATAAGATCTCTGTTGATGCTTATCTGAAGCAGGTTGGCAAAGAAATCGGCTCCGAAATCGTTGTTAAGAGCTTTGTTTCCTATGTTAAGGGCGAAGGTCTTGAAAAGAGAGTAGACGATTTTGCTGCTGAAGTTGCCAGCATGAGCAAATAATAGTTTTAATGAATCAAGCGACCTCGGTTTACCGAGGTCGCTTTGAAAAAATTTAAAGGAGAATGGAATCATGGCAGAAAAAGTAATTTCTTTGACTCTGGAAGGTAAGGCAAAGCTGGAAGCAGAACTTGCCGAGCTGAAATCCACCAAGCGGGAAGAGATTGCCGAGAAGATCAAGGTTGCCCGCTCTTATGGCGACCTTTCCGAGAATAGCGAATATGATGAGGCGAAGAATGAGCAGGCCATTGTAGAGGCAAGAATTGCCAAACTGGAGCAAACTCTGAAAAACGCTGTCATCGTTGAAGATGAAGCCGCTGCTCGGCATGATGAGGATACCATTCGTTTGGGCACTCATATTAAGGTTTTGGATGTGGAACTTGGTGAAGAAATGGAATATGATATCGTAAGCTCCATCGAAGCCGATCCCATGAACGGTAAGATTTCCGATGATAGCCCCTTGGGTGCTGCTCTCCTTGGTCGTCAGGCCGGTGAAACCGTTGAAGTAGAGGCACCTATCGGGATTCTTAATTATAAGATCTTGAGTGTTGAAAAGTAATTTAGGAGAAGATCAATGGATCAGAATCAAAATCAAAATAACCAACCGGAGCTTTCTTTAAGTGAGCAGCAGCAGATCCGCCGCGAAAAGTTGGCGGCAATGTGCGAAGCAGGTTGCGATCCTTTTGTGAAAACCAAATATGATGTGGATTCCTATTCCACCGAGATTAAGGCTGATTTCGATTCTTTCGAAAATAAGACCGTTTCTCTTGGTGGCCGCATTATCTCTCGCCGTATTATGGGTAAGGCCAGCTTTGTGGGCCTACGCGATGGCGAAGGGGATATTCAGCTTTATGTTCGCCGCGATGATGTGGGCGAGGATGTTTATGCTGATTTCAAAAAATGGGATATCGGCGATTGCATCGGTATTAAGGGCTTTGTCTTCAAAACCCGCACCGGAGAGATCTCTATCCATGCCCAGCATATTGAGCTGCTGGCAAAATCTCTTCTGCCCCTGCCCGAAAAATTCCATGGCCTGAAGGATCAGGATCTGCGCTATCGTCAGCGCTATGTGGATCTGATTGTAAATCCCGAAGTGCGCGATACCTTTGTTAAGCGCTCCATGATCCTCAAGGAGATCCGTAATTATCTCGATAATAAGGGCTTTTTGGAAGTGGATACCCCGATCCTCGTTCCCTTGGAGATCGGCGCTTCTGCCCGCCCCTTTAAAACCCATCATAATACCCTTGATATGGATATGTATCTGCGGATCGAAACCGAGCTTTATTTGAAGCGCTTGATCGTGGGCGGTATGAATAAGGTTTATGAGGTAGGCAGAATTTTCCGTAATGAGGGAATGGATACCAAGCATAATCCGGAGTTTACCTCTATTGAGCTTTATCAGGCCTATACCGATTATTATGGGATGATGGATCTGGTTGAAGAGCTCTATACCATGCTTGCCGAGAAGATCTGCGGCAGCACCAAGATCACCTATCAGGGAAAAGAGATCGATATGGGTAAATGGGAGCGGCTGACTATGGTCGAGGCCGTTAAGAAATATGCCGGTGTTGATTATTATGATTGGAAGAGCGATGAAGAGGCCCGCGCTTGCGCGAAGGAAAAGCATGTGGAAGTTCCCGCCGATGCCACTAAAGGCACCGTTTTGGTCGAGTTCTTCGATGCTTTTGTGGAAGAAAAGCTCATCCAACCCACCTTTATCTATGATTATCCTGTGGAAAATAGCCCCCTTGCAAAGCGTAAACCGGAGGATCCTGCCTTTACAGAGCGGTTTGAGTATTTCATCAACTGCACCGAGTATGGCAACGCCTTCAGTGAGCTGAATGATCCTATCGATCAGAGAGAGCGCTTTGAGCGTCAGGTGGCTGCAAAACGCGCCGCGGAGCCCAACTGTAATTCCGAGGTTGATTATGATTATATCAACGCTCTGGAGTATGGTATGCCCCCCACAGGCGGCCTCGGCTTCGGCATCGACCGTTTGGTGATGCTCTTAACCGATAGCCCCTCCATTCGCGACGTTTTGCTTTTCCCCACAATGAAGCCTTTAGACTAATTTAAATCTCTATAACCCTGCAAATCTTAAGGATATGCAGGGTTATTTTTATATCTTAAGCCACAACTTAAGCCAATTCGGGCATCATTGTTCGACAATGAAACCGAAGTTGAACGAGGTAAAAGTTTGCTTTTAGGTGAGTTTTATGTTATAATAAAAAATAGGCATTGAAATGGTGGTGATTGAATGAAAAAACTTTTGGGAGTTCTTGGGAATGTGTTGGGCATAGTCGTTGGTGTGCCGATACTCTTAATGGTGTGCGTTGGGTATTTGCTTTTTGTTCCATTCGATATCATTCGCTATTACAGGATGCCATATTTTAAGGACTTTAAAACTAAATATGAATTCTTTCTTACATCCAGCAATGTTGTAAAAATCTATAATCGCATTGTCAGAGAACAGCTATCGATTCAGTATGTCAAAAATAATGACTATGAGTACTTTATAAAAGATGGGCAAGTGCTTTTGTGCGGTTGGGGGAATGATGAGTTTGACCAAATTGATGGCGAATGGTTTTTTATTTTGGATGGCGAATCTAAAAGCAAAATGGCAATGAAAGAAGTCCTTGAAAATGAAAAGGATTTGTTGAAACTAGAACATAAAGCATTACCTGTAAAGTTTTTAATTTCTTACGATGATGTCACAGATGCAGAAAAATTTAAAAAGGCAAAAGAGTGCCCTTATTTTCATTGTGTTTTCTCGGCGGATGAAGATATATGATAAAATTTTAAGGACTATGACACCCAAAATGTCATAGTCCTTTTGTTATATCCAACGGTATATTTCTTAAAGATGCGATATTTGTTTTAATGATAAATCCTTTTCATGTTTTACGGTAATGTTTTTTGCTTCTGCCATTTTTATAACATACCAAACATTATCCATATCGGTATTCAAGTCAATTACACATTTGCCATCTTTATTATATATTGCTACAATAACACTTTTTTCGTTTGTTTGCTCAACAACTCTAATACACGAAACGTTGTTCCATTCGATATGTTTACTAAACAATCCCCAATAGTTCTTTTTGATATGCTGTTCTGTAACATAACAGCGAAAGGAAAAAGTGATTAAAGATAAAATAAGCAAAGCACCAAAAAGAATAATAAATATTACGTATAAAATTTGAGTATCCGCATCTACAATTATTAAAAGTAACGCAAAGACAGCAATAATAATTAATGTAGCAACAATCCGTGCAATGGTTTTCTTTACAGGATGACTGACAGTAAAACAAGGGTTATAGGATATGTTATCCGGCATTTTATCCGGTTTGTTTTTCGCTAATCCAAATAGCAATTCGGTAATCAATTCAACGATATGGCCCATACTCTCACCTCGCGTTTCCATTATATCATAATCAAACGAGCATTTCAATATTATTACATTTACGCCACAGTTTAAGCCAAATTTATTTACTTAGTAGGAACTTACAGGAACTTATAGAACTTCGCGGTCTTAAAACGCTCTTGAAATAGAGGCATATAGAAACCTATAGGAACTTATTCGAGGATTGCACCCGAATTTTCCCACAATGAAGCCTTGAGACTAAAAATAGTGAAAGGACTATGGCAGTTTGAACTGCCATAGTCCTTTTATGTTGGGGTGGAAATGATGGTTTCAAAACCGATTCTTTCCTATTTGAGAGCGCTATATATCTTTTTTGTTTTCAAATAAAGGTCAGATCTCGTCGACCAAGCGATCAACAAGCTGCTTGATGGCCTTAGCACTGTTGAAGTTTTCGGGCTCCATATCTTCGATTGTGATGGTGATATCAAATTCATCGCAAAGCTCGCCAACGATACCAACAATATCAAAGCTATCGAGGATACCATCATCTATAAGCTTTTCTTCTTTTTCGTAGTCCACATCGTCTCTGATCGATTTGAGGATTTCAATAATTTTTTCCATTGTTTTTCTCCTTTAAAATTGATTATTTATTTTCAACTGTCTGAGCAGCAGAAAAGATTTGTTTATCTGCCACCATTTCGGTGGCCTTATCATAAATGATCACATTTATGCCTGCCTGCGGGGCGGCATATTCTATATTATTGATGCGCACAGAAGCAATGTTGCCCGAATCAACTCCGCCGCTTTTAAGGGAAATGATAGGTTCATGAACCTCAATAGGCTCTGCTCCGTGATCGCTTATCTGATATTTGATTTTTCCATCATCCATATACGCAATATAGGAATCGCCTTTTCGGATATGGGCAAGCTTATCAAGTCCGATCGCCGAAAGTGCTGCAGTATCCGAGGCGGCCACAATATCGTGGGCATCGGATTTTGCGGAAATCAGAACGATTTTTTGGGGATCCTTCGTATAATGCGATATAAATGCCGAAAGATTATTCTCGCCTATACTTCTGCGAAGGGCGCTCGCATTTTTTCTGTATTCAACCTTTTTCTGATATCTGAGGATCTGCCCCTCAACGGTGCTGATATCATAATTTTCGAGGGCATTTTCTTCTTTTAAAATCTCTGCATGATTGAGCCCGTAATTGTTTTTTCTTGTGCAGGATTCATAGGTATCAAAGCAAGCGGAATCTAATACAGATTCTAAAGAATTGCTATAAATTACAATGTTGAGCCCTCTTGTATTTTCGGCCCTTTCTGATTTTCCGATCTTGCAGGAGGAGGTTTGCCCGTGGTTGAAACTGCCGCTTACCAAGCTGAATTTAGTGCCGTTTTCAAGATTCCCTTTATATGTAAGGGGAGCTGTATCGGTATCTGCGGCAGGCTTCAGTGATTCATAGATCACTTTTCCCTTTTGAATGATCCCTATATAGGAATCTCTGAATTTAATGGATGCAAGTTTTTCAAGGCCTAATTGACTGAATACCGAGCGCTCCGCGTTTGTAATGCTTGCGCTTGCTTCATCGTTCACAGTGATAAACACCGTGTTATCCTCCGCAGCCGCCGCTTTAAGATATTCAGTTATTTTGTCTTTTGCATTAAGATCAGCCCTTTGCGAAACTTTCACATGGTATTTTTTTACCTGATCCTTTATAAACTCATAATCTTTATTATTGCGCACATCGGTGAAATCGCAATTCTCAACAATATATTCGCCGATCGATTTTGTGAATTTGGCCGCACCGTAATAATTCATATGAGTACCATCTGTGCTGTCGAAAGCATGAATATACCCAATTTCCTCGTAAAGAGGGCTATAGTTATAATCAAGAAAATCGATCCCGTACTGATCTGCAAGTTGTTTTGTCATATTATGCTTTGAGGAGTTCCAAGAGCTTGCGGGGGTTTTGATGAGAACCAATTTTATTCCTTTTTGCTTGCAAAACGCAACAAGTTTCTCAAAATGCTCGGCAGATTCATCGATGAGTGCCGCATCGCCGGCTGTCTTGTCCAGATCGGTATTTATAATATCCACATTGTCAATGGTTATTGAATCGGTAAGTGATGTCATTAAGCTGCAGAACCCTCTTGTGCCGTTATCTGCTTCAAGATTATGTTTTGTAAAATCCCTTTTTGTAAGGGAACTCCATCGATCATGGTATGTTGTGAGAGGAAAAAGATAAGAGAACGTCTTATCCGGCTCATCATTTGTATAGTCCTTGATCGCTCTGTATTTAACATTTGAGAATTTCATGGCGTCAAGGGCTTTATGGTAAAAAGCATCAGTGGGTATTCCGTAAAGCTGAGATGGGTCAATAAAAATCGTTTTCAAGGTATCGGAATGAAGCCGGTAAGTTTCCTCTGCCCAATAACGGGATGCAAGCATCGGTTGCTGCTCTGATGCCATATTATAAGCGCAGATCCCGTGGTCTTTATATAACTCAATAGGCGTTACTCCGCTGATTATGGTGCTGGCTCCCAAGAAGAGAACTTCAATGGTATTTTTTGGCTGTTCATAAAAACCATGCATGGTATAATAGTTATTCCAACTTGTCCAAACAGGTTGGAAAAATGTATTCAAAAAGCAAAATAGCATGGCAAATATTAAAGTAAACAAACCGATTCTGATAAGAATTTTTTGTTTATTTTTCATCTATAATAAGCCTCCGTTAGCTGCCTTAAAACCTAATAATTCATTTTAACAGATTTGCATATAAAAGTCAACATAACCCGCCTGTCGGAAAGCCGATAATCGATGAATTTCGCAATTTTTGTAAAGGGCTTAATTTATATTTTATTTAGATTTTTCGTTGATTATAACTGTTATCTATGATATAATGCGCATAGTCTTTTTTTGAGGTGAAATTATGGAAATTGTATTTGCATTGCTGTTTTTGCTTGTATTGCTGTTTATTGCCATGCTGCCGGTTATTATCCTCTTTGGCCTTTTTGGCATGGCCTTTAAATCCTTGGGCGCGATTATATTATTTGCGCTGAAATATCTCCTGCCTTTTGGAATTATCGGGCTGATCATTGCAAAGATCAGAGCCAAAAAGGAATATTTCCTTTGGGAAGATTATTGGGGATATATCGGCGGTGCGATAGGGGTTGGCCTTGTTTTGCTTGTGGTATGGCTCAATCTTCCGGTAAATCCGGCCCTTCCCGAATCCCAAGAGGTGAAGAAGGTTGCGGTTTCTTATGAGGTTGGAGGCGAAAAGAGGGAAGCCTCTACTGAAACAGATTGGCTCATTGATAATATGGTCTCCTCTCTTCATTCTGCCGAATATAAGCGCACTTTGAGGGAATTTGTGAAAGCCGAGGAAGATGATTATGAATATCGGGTAGCGATGATCGATGCCGATGGCAAGGAATGGGCGGTAACCTTTTGCAACCATAAGGTTCTTTCCATTCAAAAAGGCGGTATTAATTTTTATTATAAGATGAAAGGGGAAGCAACCGTTCCGCAGGACTGGGCAGAAAATATTTTCACCATGGAAAAGGAAGCGGAATCAGAAAAAATGTGGAAGCCCTTTGTAGATGAGCTTTTTTCAAGCATTAACTATAATAAAAAGGATCGGTCGATCACTTTTGTAATTCCCAAAACCATTCCGGAAGGGAACTATGATCTTGATATTTATATTGAAGGCTCCCGCGAATATAGCGGCGGGGACTTTGAACCAAGAGAATTCTTTATTTATGAGGATGAGCAAAAGAAAGACCTTTGGAAAGCAGGGGAGGAATATTCCTTGCCTGCGGAGGATATCATCTTCTCGCGCTTTAGTATTAAGGTGAAGGTCCCTTATATTGTGGATCCATATGTATTTGATGCTGTTCCCCTTTTGCCTGAAGGCTGCGTTTATAAAAAATAAAAGATAAATCCCTGCATACAAAAGCGATGTATGCAGGGATTTTTGCATTTTATATTTGCTTTCTTTTGCGGCGCCAATCAATAATGCCGCCGAGAATCATAATTACAGCGAAAACAATTAAGTACCAAACGCAGCCCATTCGATGGCTGAAGATACAAGCGATTACCATAAAGACACTTCCGCAAAGGGCAAGGCTCGGCAGAATAAACCGCCGGAGGACCGGTTGATCTTTTTCCTTTCGCATCCACTGGATGATAATGGGAAGATACATAAGATAGATGGTGATGATAGGGAGCTCTGTGGAATCAAATACAAAGGCGCCTTTCCATGTTCCCGCCAAATTGGAAAGGTAGAAATAAAGGAACCAGGCGGCGGTGATCAGCAGAGCGAAAACGGCGGAATTGGAGGGCATATTGGTTTTGCGGTCCACCTCGCCGAACATTTCCGGCTTCAGCCCTTCGCCGCGATTGGCAAGGGAATACATGCATCTGCTGCACCCAAGCATTAATCCATTGGTGGTGCCGAGGCAGGAAATGGCAATAAAGAGATTTAAGATATTGCCAAAAACATTGCCGAAGATATTGGTGAAGGCAACGGTTGCGCCTTTATCGATCAATTCCTGATTGGTTTCTCCGCCTGCAACCCCGATATAATAGAAAAGATAAACCGCAACAATGATGATCCCGCCAATGATCAATGCGCGAGGCAGGTTCTTTTTGGAATCCTTGATCTCGGAATTGATGGAGGTGGCGATGATCCAGCCTTCATAGGCAAAGGCAGTGGCGCAAACAGAAGCAAAGAGCGGGCTTGAGGTCGGATCTGCCACTTGTGCAGTGGTTGTCATATTGTTTTGCAAATTTCCGGTGCAAAGGCCGTAAATCAGCCCGACAACCATCATCAATCCCAAGGGGATCAACTTGATAACAGTGGTAGAGGTTTGGAATTTTCCCGCAAGCTTGGGGGAGAGCACATTAAGAGCGTAGATCCCGCAAAGGTAGAAAAGGGTTAGGGCAATGCATTCCGGCCCGATCAGGCAGCCCATCTCTTCCGGCGGCACAATCAAGGGGAATTGGGGATTGACCGAAACAATAAATTCCAAGGTATACCGCGCCGAAAGCCAAGCCAGAGCAGAGGTCATGCCGGGGAAATAAATGGTGGCAGAAAACCAACCCATATAATAGCCATATCGGGATCCGACTGTTGCTTCTGCATAATCGACCAACCCATTTACGCGCTCATATTTTTGCCCCATGAAGGAGAAGGTCAGAAGGCAGACCAGCATAATGGCTCCGCCAATGATCCAGGCAATGATTCCAAGAGGCATATTTCCGCCTGTCTTTTGCAAAATCGTCTGCGCCTTAAAAAAGACACCCGAACCGATCACAATGCCAACCACCATGCAGATGGCGGTGAATAGCCCGTATTTTCTCTCTAATTTGTTTTCCATATCCGTTCTCTCTTTCATATGTTAATAGGGATATAATTATATTATACAGGAAAATGTTGCAAATGTCTATCTTATTTTATTCCATCAAATCTGTAAACTTTTTCAAAGGACTTGCGAAACTTTTTTTCGCATGATAAAATAGATGCAGTAATTAAAAAGGAGAGAACCTTTGGAACAGATGACATTTCGCCAAAAAGCGGAAAATTTTTGGTATTATTATAAATGGTATGTGATCGGCGGCGCTCTGTTGCTTTGCGCCCTTTTGGTGGCAATCGGGAGCTGCGCCCAAAAGCAAAAAACCGACCTATATGTGATGACAGCCGGAAAGGTGGCCCCCAATGCCCTGCAATCCCATGAGCTGGAAGAATGGCTGGCGGGAATGATCGATGAAGAAGGGGAGAAGAGTGCGCAGGTGATCTCGGTAGCTACCATGGATCAATGGAGCGGCACCAACTCCACTGCCATGCTGGTGCAGGTGAATTCCGGCAAGATGGTTCTCTATCTTTTGCAGGAGGGCACCTATAAGATCCTTCATGATAATAAGGTTTTGCAGGATCTTTCCTTTGCAGGGGAGAGCCCTTATTTAGATGGTGATCGCTATCTGCTATCCGAGTCCGGAGCGCTGAATGATCTGGAAAGCTTTTCGGCAGAGGAAGAGGATTATTATCTTTGCATTCGCAAGGTGGAGGGCACTTCTATGGCCGGCAATGCTCATTATAAGCAGCAGGAAGCCTACGCCAAAGAAATTTTGCAAAAACTAATTAAAGAAGAAAAATAAAAAAGAGCCTTTGGCTCTTTTTATTTTGCGGCTCGAAGCTGCTCGTATTTATGTTTAGTGGCAATGCCGCCGCGAATATGCCTTTCTCGGAGATTTTTGCCCAAAAGCTCCCGCACCTGCAGGTATAGGGTGTGGTCAATATTTTTCAGCCTTTGGCTCACATCTTTATGCACAGTGGATTTCGAAATTTTAAAAACAGCCGCGGCCTGCCTCACTGTTGCTTTATTAGAGAGCATATATCTTGCCAGCTCCTTGGCTCTCTCATCGCATTCATAAAACAAATTAAACCCCGCCCTTTCTTGCTAATACATATGCAAGCGCAGGGATTTTTATGCAAAAAAAGGCTCCCCGAAGAGCATCTCTTCGGGGAGCAAAAGGATTTTTTTACATATATTTCTTTACAGATTCGGGAGCGGTCTCCGCATCTGCAGAAACAAGGCATACCAAAGTGGCATTATTGGCCTTGGTCAACTTTTCCATGTTTTCCAAAGCAACGCCCAGCGCATCCAGATCTTCGCCAACGATCTTCAAAAGGGAATCAACATAAACATTGGTGATATCATAGTTGCCGGCCATCAAGCCGCTGATGAAGCCTTCCAAGCCTTCGTTGGAATCAACAGGATAATTAGTAATATCGATCAGGCGGGCCTTATGAGAGATATCCAGCTTCAGCTTATCGCCGTATTCAATGCATACAACGCTTCCGCTTGCTTCAGCCGCTGCCTTGTTAACCATTTCGATCAAAGTTTTGGTTTTGCCGGTGCCTTTTTTACCTAAAATAACCTTTACCATAACTCTTTTCCTCTTTTCTCCGACATCTTGAATTTTTTATAAACAGATTTGAGCCTGTGCCGGTCAACCCAATCTGTTGATTTTCTTATTGATTTCTTCGGTTTCCTGCTCATAGCCGGGTTTCCCGAGCAGAGCAAACATATTTCTCTTATAGTCCTCAACTCCGGGTTGATTGAAGGGGTTTACCCCTAAAAGGTAACCGGAGATGGCGCAGGCCTTTTCAAAGAAATAAACCAGATAACCGAAGTTATATGCATCGTAGCTTTCGATCTCGAGAATGATATTGGGAACTCCGCCATCCGTATGGGCCAAAACAGTGCCGAGGAACGCGCTGTCGTTCACATATTGCACCGTTTTCCCCGCAAGGAAGTTCAGGCCGTCGATATCGCCCTCTTCTTCCTCGATGGTGATCTTTTTGCCAACCTCATTGCATTTGAGCACCGTTTCAAACATATTCCGCGCTCCATCCTGCACATATTGGCCCAAGGAATGAAGATCGGTAGAGAAGGTAGCGGAAGCGGGGAAGAGGCCTTTATTATCCTTTCCTTCGCTCTCGCCGTAAAGCTGCTTCCACCATTCCGCAAAATAAACGCCGGTGGGCTCATAGGTGATCAGCATCTCGATGGCTTTGCCCTTTCTTTGAAGCAAAGTGCGGTCGATGGCATATGCATAGCAATCGTTATCAATAGTCAGGGTATCCAGCCGAGCATCAGCAGCCCCTTGCATAAGAGCATCAAGATCAATTCCGGCCACCGCGATGGGCAGAAGGCCCACTGCAGTCAGCACCGAGAACCGGCCGCCCACATCGTCGGGCACAACAAAGCTTTCATAGCCCTTTTCAGTAGCCAGCGCCTTCAAAGTGCCTCTTGCTTTATCGGTGGTAACAAAGATATGGTTTTTAGCTTCCTCTTCGCCATATTTCTTTTCGATCAGGCTCTTGAAGATGCGGAAAGCGATGGCCGGCTCGGTAGTGGTACCGGATTTAGAGATAACATTGATAGAAAAATCTCTGCCTTCCACAATGCTCATGATTTCGGAAAGATAGGTGGAACTGATATTATTTCCGATGAAATAAATATCGGGGGTATCCTTCTTTAAGTTATTATAGAGCGATGATTGAATAAATTCGATCGCTGCTCTGGCGCCCAGATAGCTGCCGCCAATGCCGATCACCAGCAGAACTTCAGAGTTCTTTTGAATCTTGGCAGCCGCCTCTTTGATGCGGGCATATTCCTCTTTATCATAGTTGAGAGGAAGATCGACCCAGCCTAAAAAATCATTGCCGGGGCCCTTTTTGCTGTGGAGCATATTATGCGCCACCTCCACATAGGGGCGGAGATATTCGGGCTCATGAGGCTGAATAAATTGGCCGAGATATTTTCGGTTGATCCGAACAGACATGTGTAAACTCTCCTATAATTTAATTCAAAGTTATTCACTTCTTGGCCATATCATACCATAAATCTCTCGGTTATTCAAGTCTAAACTACGAAAAAATATTGAATAATATGAAAAAACAGATGGGAAAAGGTTACCTTTCCGATCGCCTTTTCTGCGATAAGGTCGATGGTGCCCAATGTTTGCTCCCCTAAAGTGTAGGTTACGGTTCCCAACCGCTGCCCTTTATCTATCGGTGCCGCCACTGAATTTTGCAGGTTCACCTTGTAATCAATAGCAGCTTCCTTGCCCTTTGGAATTAAAAAGGCAGGGGCTTTTGCCGGCACCGGTATCACGCTGTCTTCCAATCCCTTTATTACCTTTACCGCGGCGGGAGCGGGGAGCGGTTCTTTATAAATGCTGTATTGAGAAAATCCGTAATTCAGCAGCGCTTTGGCGTTTTCAAAGCGCTGATCCGAGGTTTCCCCGCCAAGCACCACTGCGCAAAGGGCCATTCCGTCTCGCTCGGCGGTGGCGGAAAGGCAATAGCCGGCGGTATTGGTAAATCCTGTTTTAAGTCCCGTGGCGCCCTCGTAATAGCGTACCAACCGATTGGTATTGGAGAGGGTGAAGGCCCCATCTCGCACTGTATCCATCCAAATGGTGGTGTATTTTTTGACTTCTTCATGCTCCATCAGTTCGCGGCTCATTAAAGCGATGTCTCTTGCAGTGGTATAATGATCCTCGGTATCGAGCCCCGTGCAACTGTTAAAGTGGGTGTTGGTCATACCCAAAGCCTTGGCTTTTTCATTCATGGCGGCAATAAAATCCTCCACGCTTCCGTTAAGATGCTCCGCCATGGCCACGCAGCAATCGTTGGCGGAAACCACTGCAATGCATTTGAGCATCTCTTGGGCAGTCATGGTTTCGCCTTCTTTGAGGTAAACCTGACTGCCGCCCATTCCCGCAGCATTTGCCGATACCGCGATGGGATCCTCAAACCGAAGCCTTCCTTGGTCAAGAGCTTCCATGATCAGCAGCATGGTCATGACCTTGGTTACCGAAGCCGGAGCTCTTTTCTCGTCTGCATTTTTCTCAAAAAGAACCGTTCCCGTTGCCTGATCCATCAGCAACGCGCACGGCACTTCCACTTCCGGAGCGGCAGAGGCGGGAAAACAACATATTGTGGTCATCAGTAGGGCGATTATAATAAATGTAGAAATATATTTCATATAAGCTCCTCCTTCTCTTTTGGAAAATATATGCATTTTCGGCAGGGGATAGAAGGGGAAAAACGTAAAAGACAAATCCTTTTCCCAAAAAAGGAAGTCATTTTTTGAAAATTCCACAAAGTGTGGTATTTTAACAACATAAGGTTATGCCCTTTGAGCGGAATCTTTGCTATAATAAAACTGCTTGTATATGTATTTTTATATATGAGTAAGCAATTCATTAAGGAGTGAAAGATTGTTATGAAGCAGAAGATGAAGTCTTTGGTATCGATCATCGCATTAGTGCTGATGATGGTATCTATGTTCTCTGTCTTTGCATTTCCTGCCTCTGCGGCCAATAACGAGGATGAATATTCCACCCTTCAGGCCGGCGCTTTGGTAGTAAATGCTGCGTGGAGCGATAAGAGTGAGGGCGATAGCGTCTCTTATACTTATCGTGGTAAGGAATTTACCGAGCCCTTTGATTCGGAGTGGCATTTTGCCTCTTTCGAGGATGCATGGGCTTATGCTGCATCGAAGGGCCGCACGAATCCGGCCATTATGATCTGCGGTAATTATTCCGAAGAAATTCAACTTCAAGGCGCTGTAACCATTATCGGTGCAGATGCCGGTATTGATCCTGTTGCCGTTTCGGCGGCAAAGAATCTTGCTTGGTCCAGAAGCGAGAAGTTCACCGGCAGTTCCGTAATCAGCGGCAGCATTGTTGTTGCTAATAATGCCGGCGATGCCAATATTACCATTGATGGTGTTGCTTTTGGTGCAGGCGGTGCCTATATCGATAAGTTCCGTTCTTCCGGCTCTTCCGAGCTTTCTTTGAAGAATGTGGTGTTTGATGGTGCCGGTAATGCTGATTCCTCTTCTTTTGCCCTGCAGCTCACCTCTGCCGGTCATGCCAGAAGCGTTGTATTGGAGAATGCATTTATTACCAATCAGAATTCCGAAGGCTTTTTGAGCCCCTATTATCATAAGTTTGTTGCAAAGCATGTTGCATATGTGAATAACAGTAAGGGTATCATCAGCAAATCCTTCTTTGCCTCCGGTGTATCTCCTTATCTGGAGTTTTCCGATTGCTGCTTCTATAATGCAGGCCTCCCCGGCGGGGCAATCATTTCGGTAGATAACGCCGATACCGGCTATGTGCTGAATAATGGTAATCAAGCAATCGGCACCATCGGCACATCGGCGGAGCGTCCTTCCAGCGTTCTTTCGATCAATGATTGCGTTTTCTATAACGCTTCCAGCGCTTCGGGCCTGATCCATTATGAGTTTATCAATAAGAACTCCACTATCAGCATGGAGAATAACTATATTTATTCTTCTGATGCAACCGGCGTGCTGCACCCCGAGTTTTTGGTCGACTCTGTCAACATTGATCAGACTTCTTGTATGAATATCGAGAATAACATTCTGCTCGGAGCTTATATGATTCCTGATGTAAGCGCCGGCCATGTAGATACTCGGATCGATATGTCCTATAACTACTTTGGTAATCAGGACGGTCAGTGCGTAGAAAGACCGGTATATGTTAATCCCGTTAAGCCTCGCCTGATCCGTACTGCTTATTGGATCAATGAGGAGATGACCGTTTCCAGCAATGATCCCATGTGGGATATCTCCGTGAAGGATTGGGATTTGTATCAGGTGGATGCCTTTAATCTGGAAGTGGTAATGACCGCTTTCGAGGAAACCGGCGTAACTGAATTTTTGCCCAAGTTTGTGGCAGGCGGCGGCAGTAAGGTGCAGCTTTATAAGAAGGCTGATGATATCAACGGCCGCTATGTCAATCTTTCCGAGCCTGTTGATCAGCTTACTTTAGAAGATCTTAAAGCCGATTATTATGAGCCTTCTGTGATCTATGCTCAGATCACCAATAGTTCTTGTGATTATTTCGCTCCTGTATATAAAATCGTTTTGGAAAGTGTAGGCTCCATCGACGATGCGCCCTATTTCTCCAAAGAGGTTCCGGGCTACTATATGTATCAGCCCACTGTATTCAATAATGCTTCCGGTTCGCTTGTGCCCTATCGTTGGCAGAATAAGATTTATAAGTTTGAGGTTGGCAAAACCCTTTTTGCTGATTTTGAAAAGCTGATTGCTTATGCCAAGTCCAAGGGGCATGCAGTTCCGAATGTTGTGATTCCCGCCGGTGTTTATACCGATGATATTATTATTTCCGGCTCCTGTAATATTTTTGGTGAAAAGCATGGTGTGGATCCCAATGTGGTTGTGGCTGATAAGATCACCAAATCCAATGCGTCCACTTCCGGTTGGACCTTGAATCCCGAGCGTGGCAACGATAAGTTTGAAACCATTATTAAGGATGCTTGCCTTCGTGTTTCTGCTTCTGCAAATGATTACGTGATCACCATCGATGGTATTAAGATGGGCGAGGGATGCTCTTATGTGGATGATGAAGCTCGTAAAGGCGGCATCACCAATGTTACCATCTTCCGCAATGTGATCGCAGATGGTGCAGGCGGCGGCGCTACCCGCACCGGTGCAGATAATACCTATCTTTTCAATTTCAATAAGCCCTATCTAAGCTCAGCCGACTTCGACTATGCATATGTATATATGTATGATTGCCGCATTGTCAGAAACCAGAAATGCCATGTATTCGGCCCCTTCATTGAGAAGTTGATTGTGGACCATACTTATTTCGGCGATTCCAAACTCGATGCTACCGGAAATAAGAATTTCATGGAAGCGTTCCGCTCCCGTGCTGCATATGCGCCCTATTTTGGTCTGACCAATAACTGCTTCTATAATAATGAGAAGTCCTCTACCAATAGCGATGGCTTGACCGGTACTTATATCCTGAACTGTAGAGATGATGCTTCTGATGTGGGTCTGAAGAAAAATATCATCTATAATCTGGATAATAACTATTGCTGGAATGGCTTCGGCGCTAATAACGGCGGTTTCCAGATCTACCATTGCGGCAGCACCATGAAGTTTATCATGACCAATAATATTATGATTTCTTCTAATATTAAAGGTAATGATACTTTCTTGGCCGGTAATGCTACTTCTCGTTGGGCCGGCGATTCTGCTTCCTATGATTGCTCCGATTGCCTGATTGTAAAGGGCAACCATATTATCGGCCGTACCCAGCTTCCCCATACTGGCGGAACCGGTAAAGGCACTTTAATTGATTATTCCGGTAACTATTATGCTGAAACTCTTGCCGGCGAGGCAATGCTGCCCAAGCAGCTTAAGCGTGCCTCCGGTGAGAACTATACTACATACGGGCCCGAAGAATACTATGTTCGCTATACTGTTGACTATACCTATCTTGATTGGGATATGACCAAGAGAAGCGACGACGAAAATTATAACGCAGCAGGCTATGCTCTGAATCGCGGTATGTATGGAACCGGTACTTATGCCGAGAAGGAATTCGGCGGTGTAACCACCATGGTCTTCGAGGATATGATCCCCGCAGATTGCGCTAAGTATGAAATTCCCGCTACCCTTGCTCCCAACTGTAAAACCAAGGTTGCAAAGCAGGGCAGTGATGGTAAGTTCGGCACCGCAAGCACAGCCACCACTCTTGCTCCCTATGCAGATGAGAGCATCTTCCGTGTGGATGTATCCTCGCCGTCCAATACCGTAAGCTTTATTGTGAAGCTGACTCGTAAGGTCAATGATAAGGCGCAGGTTCTCTCCATTGGCGGTACCGGTGTTGCCTCTTTCGTTGATGAAGAAGCCGGTGTGATTTATATTCATACCAATAAAGCGGACTTTGCTTATGATTCTGATCTTGTAAAGGTTTCTAATGGCGCAACTCAAGGCTTTTTTAAAGATGAAGCGTGCCGCGAGCCGGCAACTGTTACCGATCTTACTGTAGGTACTGTTGTAACCCGCTATCTGAAGGTAACTGCTCAGGATCGTGTGCATCATCAGGTTTATAAGGTTAAGCTGACCCGCTATGATGATGCAAATCCCATTGATTTGGCAGTCATTAAATCCATTGCCGGAATGAACTATGTCGGCAACAATACCTTTGAGGCTCCCGTTGATGAGTGGTATCCCGAGTTTAGCTTCAAGCCCACTCTGTATCAGGGTGCTAAGGCTGATGTATATCGCGGAAATAATAAGCTTTCTTTGTCCTCTAATAAATATAATGTTGATAATATCAAAGATGGCGAAACCCTGCGAGTGGTTGTTACCGCAGCAGATGGCGTAACAACTGAAAATTATACCATCCGCTTCGTTTATGAAGCCGGTAATAAAACCGAACTTCTCGCTATCAAAGATGCGATTACAACTGATTCCGGCTTCTATTGGAATCTTGGCTATGCCACCGCAGCAGAGCTGAAGGCAACCGTTTCCGAGGGTGCAACCTATCAGGCTTATGCTGATATTAATATGCAGCAGGCTTTTGAAAATAATATCGTAATTATTCCGGAAGGCACCGGCTCTACCATCTTTGTAAAGGTAACTGCTGCCAACGGAAAAGATACCACTGTTTATGCTGTACCTGTAGTAACCCAAGGTAATGTGTTGCAGAAGGCTGAATTTACTGTAAAAGCAGGCAAAAAGACTTACCCTGCCTATATCACCGGCCAGAATGAGTATACTGCATTTTTGCCTGTAGGTGTTAAAAATGTAACGATTGATAGCTCTAAAGCCAACGATGCTTTCCTGTATGTTGATCCCCTTCGCAGCATTGCATTCTCCGATGCAGATAAGATTCACTTGGATCAAAAGAACACCAATGTTTATTTCACCATCAACGATGGCGCCTATCGTCAAATCGAGCATTCCGATGGAACCTTCAATGTGCGTAACCCTGAAATCAAGGGCGTTTTGAAGATCGTTTCCGATCGTAAGGCTGTTGCCTATAAGGATGCCAATAAGATCGCATCCTGGGCAGTGAAAGCCGCCAATGGCTTGAATATGGGTGGTTATGGTATCGTTAAGGGCGATGGAAATAATAATTTCAATGGCTCTGCAGCAATCACCCGCTATGAAATTGCAGCTATCGCAGTTCGCATGATGGGCCTTGATGTAAACCGCTTTGAGTCCTATCAGCTTCCTTATGCTGATAAAATTGATTCTTGGGCTCTGCCTTATGTTAAGGCAGTTACTGCTTCCGGTATCATGAGCGGTACCACCGTTAATGGTAAAGATTATTTCAACGGTAAAGCTAATGCAACTCGCGAGCAGGTTGCAAAAATCATGAGTAATGTTGTAATGATCGGCGAAGGCTATATCGATCCTACCAGCCTTGCTTCTAACCTTGCTGCCACCGCAGATAAGTACTATAAGACCCATGCTAACGATATTGATCTTGTATTTGATAAATATCAGTTCAAGGATCTTAATAAGGTATCTAAATGGGCAACTCCCTATATGCATATGGCAGTATACCTTGGCTTGATGGAAGGAAGCAAGAAAGCAGGCAGCTTCTACTTGAATCCTAAAGCAACCATCACCCGCGCAGAAGTTGCTCAAATGGTAGCAAATTATATGCTCAAGTAAATTAAACTAAAAAAGTTCGTATCCATAAAGGATACGAACTTTTTTAGTTGTGATGCCATTTTTTGTATAATAGAAATGAGGCGCAAATTGCAATAATCGGTAATAGCAATAATAGGGGAGAGGCCTTGTTCCCGCGCTCCACAATTACTCGGATCCTTGCGCTTCTTCCGCTGCCGCTCATAATGGTAATGTGAGCGGCGCCTGCATGAATGCCTTGTAGGATTCCGCTGTCTTCGCCAATGGTCGCAAAAAAATCGTTGTTGGAATAAAATGTAACTTCTGATAAAGGGGGCAAGCCTGTTAATCCGTCTCGCACCCAAATCTGCTTCTTTTCTCCAACGGTAATTCGGATTTCCTTGACGCCATCATTAATGATCAACCCTTGATTTCCAAGAGCTGCTGTTGCCTTTGGGGAAAAAAGCATGGCAAATAGAATCAAAAAAACAATAAACTTTCTCATGGTATATTTTATTTGTTTTTGATGTTAAAATATTCTCGCAAACAGCATAAAATAATCTCATTTTGCTCTTGCAACTCTGTTTTGTGTATGCTATAATATCCATATTGTATTTCAAAAGATAATGTGTATGGAGACGTATCGAAGTGGTCATAACGGGGCTGACTCGAAACATAGTCGGGTCTGTCACGACCGTATCTCCGTAAACCCTTTATTTATCGGGGTTTTCGTGACTTCGGTTTGCATTTTCGGAATTCTGCATCTCGCAGTTTTCTCGCAATTTGGTAATTTGGCTTTGCCTTTACAATTTTATATGGAGACGTATCGAAGTGGTCATAACGGGGCTGACTCGAAATCAGTTAGGGAGCAATCCCCCGCGAGTTCGAATCTCGCCGTCTCCGCCAAATGAACCCTTGAAAACCCAGTGTTTTCAAGGGTTTTCTCTATTTTCGAGATTTTTCTTCACGGTGTTTTTATGATTATTTCCGTATTTTTTTGCACATTTCCGCTTATAAATCACGCTTGATTTTAGAACGAAAAGGTCTTGGAAGCCGCATAAAATAAGGCTTTTCTCAAAACGGTGCATTTTGGGTCGTTAGAATTATTTTTGTCGGCAAAGGATTTCGGCATTTTTAAAAGTACCGGTTGAAGCATACTTGATTAAAAATCTTTTATGTTCTGTCGGGGGTTGGGATTCAAATACGGCAGAAAACAAAAAATGCTGCCCCACCGATTTTTCGGTGGGGCTTAGGTTATGCATCAACATTCTTCATTCTTCTTTTGCATCGGCGCTGTTCATTTTCACGCTCTCTGCGTTGTATGTATTTAAATTCTCGGATGAGTTCTTTATACCGTTCTGTGCGTGGATTGGATAGTTTTTGCGGTGATGCCATATAGCATATAAATTCTCCCTTTACGCAGTATTGGGTGCTGCCAATTTTTATACCGTGCAAGGTTTCTTCTCTGATCAGTTCGTGTATGCGCTGTGGGTTATGTCCGACAAGTTCCGCCGCCGTCTGCGTGGGCAGAGCTTCGGGTAGCTCTGCCCACAGCACCTCCAACCATAGCCTGAAGGCTTCGCAGTTTTCTTCGGTGGCTTCGAACATCGGGCGCGGATGCCATTCGGTTCGGTTTGAGAACAGACCGTTGAGTTCGGATAGGAAGCCTACCTCGGTATCCATACGGATTTTGAACATTTCCGCATCCTCTACCAGTACCCGATACTTATGGGTTGTGTGTCCGGTATTTTCGTGTGGGATATAATTATGATCCATCAGATATTTCATTTTCCGTGTGGAAATGTGAAGGTATTGCCTGAGCTGGCATCCGCTCATATATTTCTTTTCAGCCATATATTAAATCATCCTTTCGGTTAGCAAAAATGCACCTCTGTCCGAGGTGCATCATTCCTTTGCTTTATTAAAGATATTGCTGATAACGTCAGCGCTTTCCTGTTTCTTGGACTTATCAAGGTGGGCATAAATATTTGCCGTAGTTGAGAGGTCAGAGTGACCGAGGAAGGTCGATACGTTCAGCAGAGGGACATCCTGATTGATAAGGATACTTGCGAAGGTGTGCCGTAGGTCGTGGAAGCGAATCTTTCGCAGATCGTATCGTTCAATAAGATCAGAGAAGCGTTGGGTGACTCTGTTCGGCCTTAGCAGTTCGCCGAGCTGATCGACACAGATATAATCATCGAATTTGCGGTTGTAGCTGCCTTTGAACATTCTGCGGTACAGGTCTTGCTTCTCCCGTTCTTCGCACAGCATTTCATAGACGGGGTCCGGCAGAGGAAGGGTTCGGCGGCTTGATTTGTTTTTCATTTCCTCTATGGGTTCGACGATGACCTTGCCGTTTTCCTTGTACTCGATAACCTTGGTGTCGAGCAGGATGGTGCGCTTATCCCAATCGACTCTTGACCATCGAGCACCCAAGGCTTCGCTTCGGCGCAGTCCTAAACCACCCGCTAACATTACCGCAGGATAGATAACATCACCGCGGAAGAGTCCGAGCATTGTTATCAGCTCGTCCTCGGAATAATTTTCACCGGTGAACTTATTTTTCTTCGGTCGGTCAATTCGGTCGAAGGGGTTGGCATCTATCAGCTCGTCCTTGAATGCTCTTTTGAAGGCACTGTGCAGGACGGTGTGATAGTGGATGACGGTGTTGGCAACGACGCCCGATTCGAACATCCAGTCATAAAAATCCTCGATGTCCTTCGAGGTGATGTTGCCGACCGTCAGATTACTGTGGGCAGTAAAATACCGCCGAATCCTACCGTAGATCATTCCATGGTAGCTTTCGGCGGTACTCTTTTGGATATTTTTTTCGACCTTTCTATAGTGAGCGCACATATAATCGAAGATCGGAATGTCCGAGGCGGGCTTTGCATTTCGGGCAAGCTGCTCGGCGTAATCATTTTCAAAGGCTTTTACTACCTCTCGGTAGGCTTTGTTCACCTTTGATTTGTTTGTGCCTTCGGGAAGACCGAGGGCGCGCCACACGGGTTTTGTCTTGCCGTTCTCTTTGACTTGTATCACGGCATAGAGGCGACCCTTTTTAGCCTGTACGCTGGCTGCAAGTGTGGTTTTGGCATCCATTCGTTATCACTCCTTTTTTATTTTTGCCAACACGAACAATATCACAACTCGTTTGACAAGTCCAGACATTATCGGAAGTTTTCTCAAGAAAGTAGACCCTTGGGTTCGAACTTGGTCTGTCCTTTTGCTGTAAATAATCGATCAGCTGCGATTTTGCAATGCGGTTTTCTCTGCCGACCTTTACCGCAGGCAGAGTTTTTTCTTTAATAAGCTTGTAGACGGTTTTGGTACTGACTCTCAGTATTTCCGCTACTTCAGCGGCGGTCAGCGCCGCAGGATAACAGCGCAATTCTTTTTCGCGCTCTTTTTTAGTCATAGGCTAACTCCTTTCTCCTACATTTTCATCGTAGGTGTTTCAGTTTCTTCTGTCGTTGTGTCCTCGGTATTATCGGCATCGCTCATGGCGACGATGGCACCGACGGCGAGACCGATAATCGCACCGAGGTTTGAAGCGTTTTCCTGTGCTTCGATTCGTTTCCGGCGTTCCTCCGGATCTTCGGAAGTGCTGTCGATTATACTGCCAGCTTCCAGAACACCACGCAGACCAGCACCGACAGGGCTACCGCCGATACCGCCGTGGCTATAATTATTTTCATAATTATCTGCTGCAGTTTCTCGATCGTACTGTCCAGAGCCTTGGTACTCTCGGAAAGGGTTTCGGAGCAGTTCAAAATAAATTGCTCTTGATTCTTCCCAGCCTGTTCTACCATCGTCTGCATCTGCGCCACCGTATCCGCATTGGTTTTCACCACCCACTGCACCGTCTTCTGCATATACTCCGCTTCGATATTCTGTATTCTGTCGCAGTGGTCGGTCAGTTCTTTCCGTGTCGCCAGCCCCTCTATCAGCTGATACAGCTTCGGCTGAAACTCTACCGCATCCTCCAGCAGTTTGCTTTCCTTCTCCCGTTGTTCTATCGGGATCGCATACACCTGCGGCAGATACGGAATCCTCTCCAGCTCGGATACTGTCCGCGCGTTTTTCTGCTTCAGCGTACCCATTGCCGTGTTCTGCTGTGAGCCGTTTCCTGATTGTGAACTCATACTCTAATGCTCCTTTCAAATATTTTTCATCGTGCAGTCGTATGTCCCTGCACTTCATTCCGTTGGGGCAAGTGAAAGTGATATATTTTCTTTCATCTGTCCACGTAACTTGATAGCCGAGCCGATTCATTTCTCTTATAAAATCCGCTCGGCTGCCGCTTCGGTTCATTACAAAATCGATGTCGGCAATCAATTTGAATTTCCAACTCTCGCCTTT
>JAZPYP010000085.1:0-9040 GCA_045544255.1 Eubacteriales bacterium
TAGGTATATGCGTTCCCACCGATGTAGCATTGAAGCGGCAGCTGTTTCAGATTGTCTTACCAAATCGTATTTTCGTGCCGTTTCTCGATATCCTAAATGGTGTTCTCGCATATCCATTATAACACCTATTTTGAATTCTGCACTATAAACTTTATTCTTTCTTCCTGTTTTACCCATAAAAATATGCACCTCCAAAAGTGTCTAACTTTTGGGGTGCATATCAATGAGGAGTCTTTTTATTAAATTACATTTTTTTAACACCAAGTGTTACCTTCTCGCCGTTGATATCCCACTCTTTGGAGAACTGGGGAGCAACTTCATTTTCATGAAGCCGATCAGCAAGGGTGCTTTCGGCAACTTCGGAAAAATCTTCCTTAAGAAGATTAAGGATATTCTCGTTGCCGTTGATAAAGATTTCGATATGATCAGTAACTTCAAAACCGGAATCTTTGCGCATGGTTTGGATTTTAGAGATGATCTCGCGGATCATACCCTCGCGAATAAGAGCATCAGTGAGATTAATATCCAAAACAACAGTATAGCCTCGATCCTTGGCGGTATGGAATCCTTCCTTTTGAGCAATATTGATCAAAAGATCTTCCGTTTCTAATTTTACCTGACCACCGGGCAGATCCAAGATAAGCGCGCCGCAATCATCAAGCTCGGCTTTTGCTGCGCTGCCATCCAATTCTGCAAGAGCAGTGCGAATCTCATTCAGCTGCTTCCCATATTTCGGGCCAACAGTCTTGAGTTGGGGCTTGAATTCATAGGAGAGGAACTCCGAAAGATCTTGCTTGAATTCAACTGCTTTGATATTCAATTCATCTTTAATGATCTCGATGAATTCTTCATCCAATCCCTCGCTGCTTTCAACATACATCGATGCAAGGGGCTGGCGATTTTTTCTGCCCGAACCATTTCTGGCGGCGCGCCCAAGCACAACAATATTGAGCAAGCGATCCATATTATTTTCCAAATCGGCATCGATGCGAGCGGTGTCGATTTCAGGGAAATCACAAAGATGAATGCTTTCAGGAGCAGTTTGGTCAATGCTGCGCACCAGATTTTGATAAATATTTTCAGCCATGAAGGGAATCATGGGGGCAGCCGCTTTGGCGGTGATAACCAATGCATGATAAAGAGTCATATAAGCGGCGATCTTATCATCGGTCATGGTCGGAGCCCAATAGCGTTCTCTACCTCTGCGAACATACCAGTTGCTAAGGTCATCAACAAAATCATCTAAAGCACGCGCTGCTTCGGGAATGCGATAGTTTGCCAAATTGCTATCAACATTTTTCACCATGGAATTCAGTTTGGAAAGAATCCAGCGATCCATAACAGTGAGTTTGCAATCGGCAAGATTATATTGGGTGGCATCAAAGCCATCAATATTGGCATAAAGAGTAAAGAAGGCATAGGTATTCCAAAGGGTACCCATAAATTTGCGTTGGCCTTCGGTAACTGCTTTTCCATGGAAACGATTGGGCAGCCAAGGAGCAGAGTTGGTATAGAAATACCAGCGAATGGCATCGGCACCATAGGTCTCCAATGCATCAAAGGGATCCACTGCGTTGCCCTTGGATTTACTCATTTTTTGGCCATTCTCATCCTGCACATGTCCGAGTACGATAACATTCTTATAAGGGGCCTTATTGAAGATCAGAGTAGAGATGGCAAGAAGGGAATAGAACCAACCGCGAGTTTGGTCCACTGCTTCAGAAATAAAATCAGCGGGGAATTGAGATTCGAAAAGCTCTTTATTTTCGAAGGGATAATGATGCTGGGCAAAGGGCATGGCGCCGGAATCGAACCAACAGTCAATAACCTCGGGAACACGATGCATTTCTTTTCCGCAAACAGGGCATTTAATGGTTACAGCATCGATAAACGGGCGATGAAGCTCGATTTCATCGGGGCAGTTATCCGACATAGCTTTGAGCTCTTCAATGCTGCCGATGGAATGCAGATGGCCGCATTCGCATTGCCAAATATTAAGGGGAGTGCCCCAATAGCGGTTTCTGGAAATGCCCCAATCCTGAACATTTTCAAGCCAATCCCCGAATCGACCTTTACCAATAGATTCAGGAATCCAATTAATGGTATTATTATTGCGGATCAAATCCTCGCGCACATCGGTCATTTTGATGAACCAAGATTCTCTTGCATAATAGATCAGCGGAGTATCGCATCTCCAGCAGAAGGGATAATCATGCTCAAATTTGGGCGCATCGAAGAGCAGGCCTGCTTTATCCAAATCGGTTAAAACTAAGGGATCAGCTTTCTTAACAAAAATGCCGGCATAGGGAGTTTCTTCGGTCAACTCGCCCTTACCGTTTACCAGCTGAACAAAGGGCAAATCATATTTGCGGCCAACATTAGCATCATCTTCACCAAAGGCAGGCGCAATATGAACAATGCCGGTACCATCAGTCATGGTAACATAATTATCGCAGGTGATATAATGCCCCTTCTTATTTTGCTTATCGCAAATAGGTTTAACAAAATCAAAGAGAGGCTCATATTCCTTGCGCTCAAGGTCGCAGCCCTTATATTTTTCTAAAACAGTATAGGCGGGAGCATCCTCTTTTGCAAGTTTACCGAGAACATTATCAAGAAGCGCTTCGGCCATATAATAGGTATATCCATCGGCGGCAGAAACCTTGCAATAAGTTTCATTGGGGTTAACGCAAAGGGCCACATTGCTGGGTAAGGTCCAAGGAGTGGTGGTCCAAGCAAGGAAATAGGCATCTTCGCCAACAACCTTAAAGCGAACAACTGCGCTGCGCTCTTTTACTGCTTTATACCCTTGCGCCACTTCATGAGAGGAAAGGGGAGTACCGCAGCGAGGGCAATAGGGCACAATTTTAAAGCCTTTATAGAGAAGCTTTTTATCAAAAATCTTTTTCAGCGCCCACCATTCGGATTCGATAAAGTTATTATCATAGGTAACATAAGGATCATCCATATCGGCCCAAAAGCCAACGGTGCGAGAAAAATCTTCCCACATTCCCTTATATTTCCAAACGCTTTCTTTGCAAAAGCCGATAAAGGGCTCAAGGCCATATTCTTCAATCTGCTCCTTGCCATCCAAACCAAGCTTTTTTTCAACCTCAAGCTCAACCGGTAAACCATGGGTATCCCAACCGGCTTTGCGGGGAACCATGCAGCCTTTCATGGTGCGATAGCGGGGAATCATATCCTTGATAACCCGAGTCAACACATGGCCGATATGGGGTTTACCATTGGCAGTAGGCGGGCCATCATAAAAGACATAGGGGGTTCCTTCGCGGCGAGAATCGATGCTTTTTTCAAAGATCTTATTCTCACGCCAGAACTGCTCGATCTTCTTTTCTTCTTCCACAAAATTTAAATTCGGGGATACATTCTTATACATTTTTGTACTCCTTCCTTTGATATACAAAATAAAAAATGCCTTCATCCGATTTCAGGATGAGGGCATCTCATTTAACCACCTAAATCGTCAGACAATCATCTGCGGCCGATTTTAACGCACAGGCAAGTGCGGAGAGGCTTACTTTCTTTTGGGTTCAGCCTTCAACTCTGGAATGATCTTCGCTTTTTGCTACTCCCGCCGAACTCTCACCATCTTCGGCTCGCTTTGGGTTTTGCCTTGAAAAGCTACTTTTTCCGTCAACGTTTTTCAACAAATATAATATTAACATATCTTTTAAAAAAGTCAACACTATTTTTTGAAAAGTGTTGACTTTGCCATTCTTTTATGATAACATATGAGCGGATATTCATATGAATGGGGGCTCATGTATGCATAAGCATAATCATGATATAGTTCTTCAATCTGTGAGAGAGCGAATGCCTGAAGATGAGCAGCTTTGCGATCTTGGGGATCTCTTTAAGGTTTTTGGAGATACAACGCGTATCAAGATCCTTTATTCGCTTTTAGATACCGAGCTTTGCGTTTGCGCCATTGCTGAGCTTTTGGGAATGACTCAATCGGCCATTTCCCATCAGTTGAAGGTTCTGAAAAACGCAAAGTTGGTTTCTGCGCGCAGAGAGGGGAAAACGATTTACTATTCTTTGGCAGATGATCATGTTCATCGCATCATTGGTCAGGGTTATGATCATTTAATGGAGGAGAAAAAATGAAAAAAACATTTAGACTAGAAGATCTGGATTGCGCGCATTGCGCCGGTAAAATGGAAACTGCCATTCGCAAATTAGAGGGTGTAAATGAGGCGAATATTGCCTTCTTTGCGCAAAAAATAACGATTGATGCCGAAGATGATCGTTTTGATGAGATTATGAAAGAAGTGCAAAAGATCATTAAAGGCATTGAGCCGGATTGCCGCGTGATATTATGAAAAAGCGCCATAAGAAAATGCTTTACCGCTTGATTGCGGCGCTTGTCATGCTGATAGCTGCCTCTGCTTTATCCCGTTATTTTTGGATTAGCGTTGCATTCTTTTTTTGCTCCTATATGTTTGCGGGCTACGATGTATTATGGAGCGCAGTTCGAAATATTGTTCGCGGGCAGGTTTTTGATGAAAACTTTTTGATGGCGATTGCCACTATTGGCGCATGGGCGCTGGGCGAGTATCCGGAAGCGGTGGCAGTTATGCTCTTTTACCAAGTGGGCGAGTTGTTTCAATCCATTGCAGTTGGAAAAAGCCGTCGATCTATTGCAAGTTTAATGGACATTCGGCCCGATCGTGCTGTTGTGCTTCGTGATGGAGCAGAACAGGAGATTTCGCCCGAGGAAGTTGAAATCGGCGAAATAATAATCATTCGCCCCGGCGAAAAGATTCCGTTGGATGGAATTGTTATTGAAGGAGAATCGGATGTAAATACTGCCGCCCTAACCGGAGAATCTATGCCGCGGCAGGTTGCAAAAGGCTCTTCTGTTATTAGCGGAACCGTTAATATCAGCGGGGTACTCTCTGTGAAGGCAACGCAGGTCTTTTCTGAAAGCACCGTTAATATAATATTAGACCTTGTTGAAAACGCGGCAGAAGGAAAAGCAAAAACCGAGCGATTTATCACTCGTTTTTCCAAGTGGTATACCCCTTCTGTTGTTATTTGCGCAGTTTTGCTGGCATTGATTCCGCCGCTTTTTCTTGGGGGCTTCTCGAAATGGATTCATCGGGCGTTGATCTTTTTGGTTGTATCTTGCCCTTGTGCTCTGGTTATATCGGTTCCGCTTTCTTTCTTTGGCGGGATTGGTGGAGCTTCTCGCGGGGGAATTCTCATTAAAGGCGCAAACTATTTAGAGGCTTTGGCGAAAGTTAAAACGATTGTTTTTGATAAGACCGGAACCCTTACCAAAGGCACTTTTTCAGTTTCAGTTCTTTATCCGGTGGGTATTTCAGATGAGAATTTATTGGAGCTTGCCGCCCTTGTTGAAAGCTATTCCAATCATCCGATTGCAGAATCAATTGTTAGAGCCTATGGCAAAACTTTAGACCGCGAAAGAGTTGAGGCGGTAAAAGAGATTGCGGGCAATGGAATTTGCGCAACGATTGATGGCAAACGAACTGCGGTTGGCAATGAAAAGCTTATGAAATCCTTGGGAATTTCAATTCCTGAAATTCCGGAAACAGGTACTTTCGTTCATGTTGCGGAGGATGAAAAATATCTCGGCTGCTTGGTCATTGCCGATGAAATGAAAGAAGAGGCCAAAGAAGCCATTCAAGAGCTGAAAAAAATCGGTGTTCGCGATGCAATCATGCTAACCGGTGATCTTCGGGCGGTTGCGGAATCAATAGGGCAAAAGCTTGGAATTGATCAAATAGAATATGAATTGCTTCCTCATCAAAAGGTTGAGAAGCTGGAAGAAATTCTTTCTAAAAAGGAAAAGGGAAGTGCGGTGGCATTTGTTGGCGATGGAATCAACGATGCTCCTGTGCTTGCCGGAGCGGATGTTGGAATTGCTATGGGTGCCTTGGGAAGCGATGCGGCCATTGAAGCCGCCGATATCGTTTTAATGGATGATAATCTATGTAAGCTTTCCTTGGCTCAAAAAATTGCGCAGCGCACCATGGGAATTGTTTGGCAAAATATTATTTTTGCCATTGGCATTAAGGTCCTTGTAATGATTTTGGGGGCTTTTGGCTTGGCGGGAATGTGGCTTGCTATTTTTGCCGATGTTGGCGTTATGATTTTGGCTATTTTAAATGCAATGCGATCTCTTAAAAACTAGTATTAAAGGCTCACGATTTTCGTGAGCCTTTTGCTATGATTTTTCTCCCGATTTCCGCGGGAACAACTGTAAATGCCAAAAGTAAGATCATCTTCAAATCTTCAAAGGAAAGCCCTGAAGTTCGAAAGATTTTTCCGCCAAAATAGATCATTAATAGCTGAACGATTGCAACAAGGAGCATAATCAGAATAAATATAGGATTTTTTCGCAAATTTGCTAAAGGATTTATGGATTCGGTTCTTGCATTGAAGCTATTAAAGATGCCGGAATAGATAAATAGGGCATAGAATGCTGTTAAAAAGGGGATGGGATCCTTCTCAAATCCAAAATGATTTCGAAAGAAGGGGAGGGCCAAAAATAATGCGCAGAGCGCCATAGTATAGCCGCCAAGCCCTAATATCTGTAATCCCATTTTTCGATTTATGATCGGCTCATCTCTTTTTTTAGGTCTTTCTTTCATGCATCGCTTCAATGCGGGCTCGCCTGCAAAAGCAAGTCCTGCTAAGGTATCCATAATAATATTGATCCAAAGCATTTGAATTACCGTTACCGGTGTATCGATTCCGATAAAGGGCCCTAAAAGTGAAACGCCGACCGCGCATAAATTCATTGTAAATTGGTAAACAACAAATTTGCGAATGCTTTTGAAAATGGTTCTTCCATAGCGGATCGCCTTTGTAATAGAGGCGAAATTATTATCAAGAATGATGATGTCGCCCGCTTCTTTGGCAACCTCTGTTCCGCTTCCCATCGCAAATCCAACATCTGCGCGCTTTAGCGCCGGCGCATCGTTGATTCCATCGCCTGTCATTCCCGCCACTAAGCCATTCTCCTGCGCCAAGCGGATCAGGCGGCTCTTATCGGTAGGCAGCGCTCTTGCGATTACCCGTAGGCTTGGTAATAGGTTGCGTACTTCTTGATCAGATAAAGCGTTGAGTTCGTCGCTTGAGATGATGCATTCGTTGCATTTCCCCGTTAGAAGCCCTGCATCATTGGCGATCGCAGTGGCGGTGTCTTTGCTATCTCCGGTCATCATAACCACTTGAATCCCTGCATTTTCTGCTTCTTTAATGGCGGAGGGGACCTCTCGGCGAATTTCGTCCCGAAGACCGATCATGGCAATAAAAGTAAGATCACTTGGAAGCTTTTCGGCCCTTATTTCATGATCAGAGATAGCAACTGCAATCATGCGTATGGCTTTTGCAGATAAATTTCTTCGTTGCTCTTCTGCATATTTTGCATCAAATTCTCGCCGATTACCCTTATCATCGATGTAATAGCGGCAAGAATCCATAATTTTTTCCGGTGCGCCCTTTATTAAATAAAAGCAAGGCGAACCCTCTATCTTTGCCGCTGAATATTTATAACTGCTGTTAAAGGGAAGGGTTTGTTTGCCGCGTATCTCTGATTTTTCTTTTTTCATTGGAAGAATTTGTGTTAAAAGCGCTCGATCGGTGGCGTTTCCCCCTAGTGGTTTTCCTTTCGATAGTTCGCATCCTGTATTAAACTTTGCATTTAGTCGTAATAAATTGCTCATTTCATTGGGGCATTTTTGAAGTTTTGAATATTGTTTTCCTTGGCCATCGATGATGCAGATCGCTTCCAATTTTCCTTTGGTAAGAGTGCCTGTTTTATCGGTGAATAAAATATTGAGGCTTCCCGATGTTTCAATGCCGATGAGTTTTCGCACCATAACCTGATCTTTGAGCATCTTCAGCATATTCGAAGAAAGCACAACTGTGATCATCATCGGCAACCCTTCCGGTACTGCCATAACGATAACAGCGGTTGCTAAAGTGAGCGCATGAAGAATTTGAGGTATGCAAATTTTAAGATTGGTAAAATCCGCCAATGCGGCGGTAATATTCATGCCATTACTAATGAAAAAGGCATTAAAAAGATCAGCCAGTGCAATTAATGCGGCTGCAATATATCCAAGTTTACTGATGGAGGCGGCAAGACCGTTTAATCGCTTTTTTAAGGGGCTATCGGGCGCTTCTTCCTGCAGGTCTCTTGCCATTCGGCCCAAAAAGGTTTGATCACCAACGCGCAAGACCTCCATAACCCCTTCGCCCTCGGTAACAACGCTGCTTTGAAAGAGCTGATTTTGATGGCAAAGATCCCATTCGGTAAAACGATTGCTTGGCAATTTTTTTGCTTCTTTGCTTTCTCCGTTGAGGGAGGATTGATCGACCATTAATGCTCCCGCAATCAATCTCCCGTCGGCAGGAATTCGCTCGCCCGCCTGAAGAAGTATAATATCGCCAACAACTAAATCGGCAATCGGAATCTCTGCTAAAACACCATTCCTTTTAACTCTGCAAGTTATATTTGCGGCAGTGCGTTGAAGCTCTAAAAAGGCTGATTCGCTTCCGTATTCCGAAAGTGTTGAAATGAAGGTTGCAAGAAAAATTGCAATTGCGATGCCGAGGGCTTCGAACCAATCGGCATCTTTAAATAAGAAAAGCAGATTAATAGCCAGCGCCGCCATCAGAATTTTGATGATCGGATCCCCAAAACTATTTAAAAATTGCCTGAAAAAACTTTTTCTCTTTTTTCTTGTTAACGTATTGCTTCCGTATTTTTTTCTTGAGTTGCGCACCTGCTCTTCGGATAAACCTAAATATTTTTTGTTTTCGCTCATGGTGATGCTCCTTGCTTTTTCCTTATTTCACCATATGCAAAAGAAGCAAAATATATGTAATAAGGGAGGGCGAATTGCCCTCCCTTATTTGGATAAGCAAACACGAATAATCCGAACCTGATTTTAAGGGGAGGATTTTCGCCTTTGCTGTGTTAAAATACTCGCCAATACGTCGGTATTGGCTGTGTTTTATGCCTTGCAAATCCAAAAATCCTCTC